>JAKIVC010000029.1 GCA_021647245.1 Gammaproteobacteria bacterium | reverse complement strand
TTATTCCAGAAGTCTTTTTTTATGGAATAATGATTGTCTAATACCATCGGACTTTATGTATTTACTCGTCAACAATCCATATTATGGATAATTAAGCTGGTGGCGAGTTAATACATAAAGTCTAGCAAATGAGTGGCTTTCGATCACTCCCCTCATACGACTCCAACATATCACCCGACAACTCCATACCGTAATCATCTCTTGAAATTTAGCCACTTCAGTACACCCCACCTACCCTTCCGGCCACCCCATTGTTGGAAATCTTTTTCATCAACACGATTACGCTGTTACGATATAATGGCTCCGTTACGTATGAAATTTAAAGGGTTGTATTGTGTCCATACACATCAAAAGCACACAAGAGATTGAAAAAATGCGCATCGCGGGTCGGCTGGCGGCGCAGGCACTGGATATGATCACGCCCCATGTAGAGGCGGGTATTACCACAAATCAGCTCAATACACTTTGCCACAACTACATCGTTGATGTGCAGGATGCCACCCCTGCCCCACTCAATTATCACGGCTTCCCAAAATCCATTTGCACCTCCATTAACCATGTGGTGTGTCACGGCATTCCCAGTGACAAGAAACTCAAAAACGGCGACATCATCAATGTAGACATCACCGTTATAAAGGATGGTTTTCACGGCGATACCAGTCGCATGTTCACTATTGGCAAGCCTTCCATTCTTGCAGAGCGCATTGTGCGCATCAGTGAGGAGTGTCTGTGGCAAGGCATTGAGCGGGTTAAAGCGGGTAACCACCTAGGAGACATCGGCTGTGCGATTCAGCGACACGCTGAAAAAAATGGTTTTTCTATTGTTAGAGAGTATTGTGGACACGGTATCGGGCGCAACTTCCACGAGGAGCCACAGGTTCTACATTATGGAAAGCCAAATACCGGTGTTGTTCTTGAGGCGGGCATGATTTTCACTATAGAACCCATGGTTAACACCGGCAAAGCCGCCATAAGGCTGCTGCCTGACGAGTGGACCGTGGTGACAAAAGATCGCAGCCTCTCGGCACAGTGGGAACACACGCTACTGGTCACCGACGATGGCTACGACATTCTTACCCAAGCGGATTAACATGCAGACTGATAACAGCGCACTTTTTGAGCTGACTACGTTCAGGAAAAAACTCAGCAGTAGCACCCCGCTATTCAAAGCATTCAAAGAGACCCTCAAAACAGCTGAAGCCGAATTAGCCGCTCGTTTTGAACAAGGGACACCGGTTACCACGCTGGTGCAACAGCGGGCATGGCTGGTTGATCAGCTACTCACTCAGTGCTGGCAACTTCACCTGCCACCGGAAACTCAACAACAAGCCACACTGGTAGCGGTAGGTGGTTATGGACGCAGTGAGCTTCATCCATGCTCTGATATCGACATTATGGTTCTGTTGCACGAGCAAAATAACGAAGTGATTTGCCAGTATATTGAACGCCTTCTCACCATGTTATGGGATATTGGCATGGAAGTGGGGAGCAGCGTTCGCACCGTAAACGAATGCATCCACCATGGCAGTGAAGAGATCACTATTGCCACAAATTTAATGGAAGCACGCCGTATTACGGGAAACGAAGCACTCTTTGAACAGATGCGTGAGCGTGTTGGCCCAAGCCACATCTGGCCTGGAGATGAGTTTTTTGCCGCAAAATTACAAGAGCAGGCACTGCGCCACAACAAATACAATGATACCGCCTACAACCTTGAGCCAAACCTAAAAGAGGGACCCGGCGGCCTGCGGGATATTCAAATTATCGGCTGGGTATCCAAGCGCCATTTTAATGTAGATACCCTGAGCGGGCTTGTGGAGCGAGGCTTTTTAATTGAGCAGGAGTATCAACAGCTTATCCAGGGGCAGGCATTTCTCTGGCGCATACGCACCGCACTACACCACAGTAACCGCCGCCGTGAAGATCGCCTGCTGATTGACGACCAACGAAAACTGGCTGATCTCTTTGGTTATCGTGAGAGCAAACACCATTTGGCGGTTGAGCTGTTCATGAAAGATTACTACCGTACCGTTCGCGAACTGAGTTGCCTCAATGAAATGCTGTTACAGCTATTCAAAGAGGAGATTCTCTATGCCAATGAGCCGGATAGAGCAAAGCCACTCAACCCGCATTTCCAGGTACGTAAAGGGTTTATTGAAGCGATCCAGCCTGACCTGTTCCAAAAACACCCCCCGGCACTGCTGGAGATATTCCTGCTACTGGAGCAACACCACCATCTTAAGGGAATACGTGCTGGCACGATTCGGTTGATACATCAAAACCTGCACCGCATTGACGACGAATATAGGCACAACCCGCTCTGTAACCAGCTATTTATCGATATATTGAGTCAGCCTGAAGGTGTCACTCACGAACTTCGCCGCATGCATCGTTACGGTGTTTTAGGGGCCTACCTACCCGTTTTTGATAAAATAATCGGCCAGATGCAGCACGATCTGTTTCATGTCTATACCGTAGACGAGCACACGCTAGGTGTATTGCGGAATGTACGGCGTTTTTCAGTACCCGAATTCTCCCATGAACACTCCCTCTGCAGCCAACGATTCCACCAGCTTGCCAAGCCAGAGCTGCTCTACATTGCCGCGCTGTTTCATGACATTGCCAAGGGACGAGGTGGCAACCACGCACAACTGGGTGCGGTAGATGCCTGGGCATTTTGCATACAGCACCGCCTTGATGAAAAGGATGCTGAAAGAGTCTCATGGCTGGTAAAAAACCATCTGTTAATGTCCAGCACAGCACAGGGGAAAGATCTCAGTGACATCGCTGTGATCAATCAATTTGCCCTTGAGGTTGGCTCGCTACAACACCTTGATGCGCTCTACCTGCTCACCGTTGCCGACATTCGCAGCACCAGCCCAGCAGTATGGAATACATGGAAAGACTCGCTACTCAAAGAGCTATTCTACGCAACCAGCCGGGCACTCAATCGCGGCCTTGATAAACCTCTGGAACAGCTTGAACGACTCGCTTACAGCAAGCAGATGGCACTAGAGACACTGGCACTGCACCGCATCAGCCCTGAAATGGCTAACCAACAGTGGCAGAGGCTTGATCAAGCCTATTTCCAGGTTCACAGTGCCGATGAGATTGCCTGGCAGACCCGGCATATTATCAATGCCGGATCAGCGTCATTACCGCTGATCGTACTCCGGCAGATGACGCGCCGTGGTGGTACCGAAATTTTCCTTTATACAACCGACAAAGCTCACCTGTTTGCCAGTATCACCGCTGCCCTGGAGCAGTTAAATTTAAACATTGTGGATGCGCGCATTGTCACCTCTAACGATGGCTACACACTGGACACCTTTATTATCCTCGATCAACGGGGTGAGGCCATTTCAGAACGGGAGTCACTCGACGAGGTAGTGGCAACCATTAAACACTACCTTGAAACCAAAGGAGAGAAGCCCGCCATCATCAATAAACGGGCTGCAACACAACTGAAACACTTTCCTATCCCGACAAAAGTCACATTTCAGCATGATAAGCAGAACAAACGCACGATCATGAAGGTGGTAACCGCTGACCGCCCTGGCGTATTGGCTCGTATTGGTGCCGCACTATGGCAGCATAAAATTGAGCTTCACAACGCCAAAATTGCCACTTTTGGCGAACGTGCCGAAGATCTCTTTTTTATTACCAACGAGCAACACCAACCCCTTTGGGATCAGCACGAGTGCCACTCACTACGCCATACCATTATCCAGCTCCTCACCCAATCATGACACCACCAACAGGATCCTGCACATGCTGGTAGCGAATAAAAAACAGCAGTTAAATATCATTGCAAAGCGCTGGCCACAACTGGCGGATGAGCTTTGTGCCAATGTTGCCGGTGAAAACATTACCCTCGATAGCTCGGGAAGTTATCCGACACTCTGTGTCAATGAGATCCACCTGGCCAGCATCTACAATCGCCAGCAGGTCACTGAGATTCAAACCTGCCACCTCACCCCGACATGCCGTAGCGTCACCGTCTACGGCACCGCCCACGGTGAACTGATCAAGTCATTGTTGCGGCGAAAAAACATTCAAAATATAAAAGTCGTCATTCTGAATGTTGCGGTTTTTTCAGCCACACTGGAGTTCATTAATCATAGCCAATGGTTAAGAGACCAAAAAATAACACTGGTATTCGGAAAAAACCTAGCGGGCATCGATAGCAGTGAGATCTGCTGTATTGAACCCGCCTGCCTCACCTTGGCAGATGAACAAACCCGCTGGCTTGCTGACTGCCTGCTTATTGACCTGTCCAGCTCATTTTCCAACACGCTATTGAGCAACGATGGCAAACGCGAGCAGCAGATCCAACACAACCTCCCTCACATCACCACCGATAAAGATGTCAGCGCATATTTTGATACTGCCGGCGACCGAACCATCTACGTCGCCGGTACAGGCCCCACCCTGGAGCAGAGCTTTTCACTCCTTAGGGAGCGTGGTAACAACATCCTCATCGCAGCCGATACCGCTGTGAAATCACTCTACGAACACGGAGTCAAAGCAGATTTTGTGGTCTCAATTGATATGCACCCCCACATTGCAAAGTGGCTCGATTTCCCCATGGATGATAATTTCAGAAACCACACCCCACTCATCTATTTTCCTGACATCGCCAAAGAGACGATTGAACAGTGGCAAGGCCCCCGCTATGTTGCCTATACTATTTACAACCCTTACCACCAACAACTGATGCGATCCATTCCCAAGGGAGTACTCTTCTCTGGTGGCAGTGTGATTCACCCTGCAATCGATCTAGCCGTAAAGATGGGGGCAAAAGAGGTGGTCATTTGCGGCGCTGATTTCTCTTTCCCTAATAATAAATACCATGTAAAAGGGTCACTGCAAGAGCATTTCAGTGGTGAACTTATGAACTCAAAATACCGTGTAACCAATGGCCATGGACAGAAGCAAGCCACCAATTTACAGCTCATTCAATATCTAAGATATCTTGTCACCTATATTGAAGAGCACAACACCATTAAATTCTACAACGCCTCCCGTGATGGTGCTTATATCGCAGGTTGCGACTATCTGGATTAAAACAATGGAAAAGAGCGTCACCTACACACTGGATCAGCTTATTTTCAAATGCTGTGCAAAGCTGATATTTGCACAGAATCGAGAAGGGATGGCACTTTACCGCAGGATATTGTATGTACTGCAATATGAAATGGGCAAAGAAATGGATGCCTTTGGTATCGAAGAGATCTCGCTGCTACAAAAAATAATGAATACTCAGCAGCGCGAAGACTCACTCTACCTTACTGACATTCTGCTTCATGAATTACAACATTCAGGCTTTAAGTCAATCATCGAAGGCAATAAAACTCACTACCAATTCCCTGACTATGGTGGCCGCAGCGAATGCCCACCCGAACAGGCGACACTCTCAACGGATGAGAGTGGCAACCGTGTCGTGAGCTTTTAATCACCCCACAACTCTACCGAGCACCCGCTGCAGTGCCGTGGTAAAAGCATCCAAATCCACAGGTTTGCAAACCACTTCAATACCATCAACCTGTTTAAATAGTGCCAACACCTCTCTGGCGCTGAACCCTGTGCAGACCACAACCGGTAGATGAGGGTTGAGTGCCCTCATCTTTGCGATCATCTCATGCCCCATCAAACCAGGCATCGCCTGGTCAGAAATAAGCAGATCAATCTCCTCATGGTGTGACTCAAAATAGGCCAGCGCCTGGTGGCTGTCAAAAAACACCTTGGATTGCAGTCCAATGGACTCCAGCTGACGCTGGATCATAATCGCCACTGACATCTCATCATCCACCACCATTACCCGTGTCGCAGTGGGTATTTCATTAGCCAGCGGTGGCTCCTCTTCAGGTATTTCGGCACCGACAGGCTGAAGGGTTGTCGGCACCGGGAAATAGAGTTCAAAGCGTGTCCCCTCCCCCAAACGTGACTCAACACAAAGGTGTCCGTCATGGTTGTGTACCAAGCCATGCACCATTGAGAGTCCCATTCCAGTCCCTTTACCCACCTCTTTAGTGGTGAAAAATGGCTCAAATATTGAGAAGAGTTGCTGCTCGGGAATACCCTGCCCACTATCGTTAACTTGCAGCACCACATATTCGCCACTAAAGTAACGCTGACAGGATGAACACAACCGCCCATCCACACCCGTGTGCCGCAAGGTGATATCAATAACCCCTTTTTCTCCAATCGCATCCCGTGCATTGATCACAAGATTAGTCACGATCTGGTGCAACTCAACCGACAACCCTTTAATCAACAGCTTTTCATCACCATCAAACTCACAGTTGATAGCGATTGAGGGAGGAATCGTCGACTTCATCATTTTTAAGCTGTCACGCAGCAGATTACTAAGATCTAAAACTTCCGTATCGTGACTCTTTTCACGGCGGCTATATATGAGCATCTGCTGAACCAAGTCTCTAGCCCGGAACCCCGCCTTTTCGATTTCACCCAAATAGCCTAAAATGTTCGCCTGATCTGGCAATATCATGGTTTTAGCCAAGTCGGTATAGCCCAATATTGCCGCCAGCATATTATTAAAGTCGTGGGCAATCCCCCCCGTTAGCTGGCCAATCGCCTGCAAACGCTGCGACTGCTTCAACTGCATTTCAAGGGCCTTTCGCTCACTTTCCATGCAGATACGATCTGTAATATCTTGCATGGTCGCAATGATTTTGTGAGCACCCGACTCGACATCAAGCTTTGCCTTAGTGGAGATGTGCCTTACCTCTCCACTCTCTAAAACAAAGCGGTACTCTAGATTACAGACCCCACCAATTTTTTTCAGTTGATCAATCGCGCTACTGACCATTTGGCGGTCATCCTCATGAATGGTTTGATAGAGGCGCTCGCGTGATGGCTCCACCTCGCCTGGCTGATAACCTAGCATACGGTAGAGCTGGGCAGACCAGACTTGGTAATCCCCCTCAATAAACCACTCGCAACTCCCTAATTGAGCGATTTCCTGGGCTTGTTCAAGATTTTGTGTGCTTGCGGAGAGTTGATATTCCACCCTCTCCTTATCACTCTGAGTACGCATCAAAGAGAGGCCGGTGGCCAGCTCACCCACCAGTTTATGCAAAATATCAACCTCATCATCGCAGAAGGCCTCAGGGTCAGTTGAGAGCAGTTGCAAGTGTCCGAGTAGATTTTGGTGGTTTTTTATCGGCAAGGTGATAACGGCGTAATAGCCTGCCTCAGCATAATGAGCCCAGGCGGATGCCTTTGGAAAACGCTCCAGATGTTGGTGAATAGCCGCCACGCCACATAAGGCTCCCTGTTCAATAAAGAGCGGAAAAGGGTCATTAACTGTCACATCTTCCGCTGCGGTGAGGGTAGTTGCCACCGTAACCATCTCATCCTCTGAGTGATGATAGATATCAACCCAAGTCGCGTCGTAACAGTGATCCAAGCCATCCGCGATCGCCTGCGCCCAAAGAGTTTCATCGTGATAACTTCCGCTAATGCCCTGCATCTCTGCCAATGCGGTTAGCGCCCGATTAGAGCGACTCAACTTTTCTTCATTCACTTTCTGGTGTGTGATGTCCGTCTGAATGATCAGAAAACGCTCTGGTATGCCATCACCATCCAGAAAAGGCACCACCGTGGTCGCCACCCAATAGAGGGAGTCATCCTTGCGACGACCCGGCAGATCACCATGCCAAACATGCCCCTCCTGAACCTGCCGCTGTAATTCGGTGAAAAGATCTTTACTGTAGTTATGTGGCCTTAAAATAGAGATTGGCTGACCCACCAGCTCCTGCTCGGCATACTGGCTACAATCGCAGAGTGCCTCATTAACCGAGACAATCACCCCTGCTCTGTCAAGCTCAAGCACCAAAGTGTGCTCATCCAATGCGCGCTGCTTAAAAACAAGCTCGCTATTATTCCTGAGCAGCTGCTGGTTGGCCTCTTGAAGGTTGTTTTGCGCATTACGCAGTGTATCAAGCATGTGATCAAAGGTGTGAGAGAGCTCTGACAACTCACCAACACCCTTGAGTGCTGTTCGATGCCCCCACTCTCCTTCAGAGATCCTCACAGCACTTTGATGCAGTGATTTTATGGGGCGAAAGATAATATTACTTAGATAGACAGCTGCAATAATGATCAATACGATACTGAATATGAGCGAAATAAACAGAAAATAACCTGATGATGCAATCGCACCATACGCCTTATCCTGATCAATTTCTGTCACCAGAGTCCAGCGATCTTCACCAATATCAACACAGTGAGATGAACCCAGCACATCCTTGCCTGCATAGTTTTGCCAACGACCCGACATCGACTCACCTTGCTCAATACAGCGAGTCGTTGGCACTGTGCTAATGACAGAGTTACTCCCCTCAATACCCTCAACCTCATTAATCAAATACCCCTGCTGGCTGACCAGATAAGTGACACTGTTACCCCGCATGTGTGAGAGATCATAGGCATCATAAGCATGCCGGTCATGAAGAGATTGGGGAAACATCAACTCATCAAAAAGTTCAACATTAAAACGTATTTGTAAATAGCCCGCACGCTCACCACTGGAAAGGCGGGAAGGGATCGGCTGGAAAAAATCAAATAATTTCTCCCCACTCTCTACAAGAGTGATCGAAAGATAGGGCCACTCCGTTACGGTAGCAAACTTTTTGAGGTGAGGAATAATCGGTGGTTGGTTGCTAGATGTTGATGCAACTAGGGGACCATCAAGCCGGTAAGCATTGATAAGGACAATACGAGAATCAAGGGATTGCTTGTTTAGTTTGAGGTGTTCGCTGAGCGCAACAGAAAGGCCATCATTATCATGTTTCTCAACTTCATCGCGAATAAACCCATCCGAGCTAAAATCAATAGTACGCGTATAGAGCTCTTTGAGGTGAATAAACATCTCACCCTCTTTTAATAGCGCCTGCCGCTCTAGGCTACTGAGCGCCTGCTGCTCTAGAAGATCGCGGGTGTGTGTAAAATTGACATACCCCACCACCAGCGTGGGAAGTAGTGCAACCAGAAAAATAATCAGCAGTAAACGGTGTCTAATACTCATTAAAGTCGTTAATTCCTTTTTGTACGGCCTCTATTCAAGCCATCAGTGTAAATCCAGCGCGAAATATGAGTATTTTTCACCCATCAACCACCAAATGGTACGCCAAAAAAAGAGCTGTAGCACTCACTATATGAGGCATCTGCACCAGCAGGGGCTGGATAACAAAGAGATAAATTTAGCTGGCTGAGGCGGTAAATGAAGGAAATAGTGTGCTATTCACAAGTTTGCCAATGAAAAACAGCTAAAATTTAGCCTTTTTTATCAGTGCATCCACTTGTGCAGAGGTCTCTATTATACTGCAGATCATTTTTTATCGGCATAACTGAGCTACTGTTTACGTGTTAAAAGGGTGTCGTAAAACAATCGTCTCCTTGCGATCGGGTCCGGTAGAGATAATATCAATAGGTGTTTCACACACCTCTTCCAGCCGCTTCAGATAAGCACGTGCATTTTCTGGCAACGCATCATAACGGGTTACACCAAAGGTTTTTTCGCTCCAGCCGGGCATTGTCTCATAAACAGGTTTGCAAGCAGCCGTGGCATCGGCACCGGAAGGAGGCGTATTACGCACTTCGCCATTAAACTCATAACCGATACAGAGGCGAATATTCTCCAATCCATCAAGCACATCCAGCTTAGTAATGCAGAGACCTGTCATACCATTAATTTGAATAGCACGGCGCAGGGCAACCCCATCGAACCAACCACAACGGCGCTTACGCCCTGTAGTGGCACCAAACTCATGCCCTTTGACACCTAAGTGATTACCAATTTCATCATCCAGCTCTGTTGGGAAGGGGCCTTCTCCTACGCGTGTGGTATATGCTTTGGTAATTCCCAGAACATAATCAATATTCACCGGCCCCACACCCGCACCAGTACAAGCCCCGCCGGAGGTTGTGTTAGATGAAGTAACATAAGGGTATGTGCCGTGATCGATATCCAGCAAGGCACCCTGTGCGCCTTCAAACAGCACGCTTTCACCTTTTTTGGAGAGCTGATATAACAGCTCGGTCACATCCGCCACCATCGGCTTGACCTCTTCTGCCATGGACATCACTTCATCCAGCGTAGCTTGATAATCAACCTCATCAGTTTTGAAGTAGTTTTTAAGCATGAAGTTATGGTACTCCATGGTTTCTTTTAACTTTTCGGCAAAAAATTCTGGCTGAAACAGGTCACCCATCCGTAAGCCACGACGCGCCACTTTATCTTCGTAGGCTGGGCCAATGCCACGCCCTGTAGTACCAATTTTTTTAGCGCCACGGGCAATCTCACGCGCTTGATCCAAGGCGATATGGTAAGGGAGGATTAACGGGCATGCATCACTGATTTTAAGTCGCTCGGATGCCGGAATGCCCTGACCCTTCAGCATAGCAAGCTCTTTTAGTAAGGCATCCAAAGCTACGACTACGCCGTTACCAATCATGCACTGCACGTTATCGCGCAAAATACCGGATGGAATCAGATGCAATACGGTCTTTTTGCCGCCAATAACTAAAGTGTGACCAGCATTGTGGCCACCTTGAAAGCGTGTGACAACATTTGCCTGATCGGTAAGTAGATCAACAATTTTACCCTTACCCTCGTCCCCCCACTGGGAACCAATTACGACAACATTTTTACCCATATCAGCTCTTCTCGACCTCTATAACCATCCAGCGACCCTGTTGTTTGGCCAACACCCGATCACATGCCATTTCTGTTGCACCTGCCAACTGTCCAGGCAGCGCCTCAATGACACGCTCACCCTCTGCTCGCAATGTCGCTATTGTCTCGCGCAGCGACTCATCACCTGCATAAGGGGAAAAAATCGCACTAATATTGTGGAGGTGACTATTAAGCTGTGCCACCATTTGCTTGAGGTCAGCACTAAAACCCGTTGCGGGCCGCGCACGGCCAAACGCCTTGCCAATATCATCGTAGCGGCCACCCTGAGCCACGGCTTGGGAGCAGTCGGGCAGGTAAGCGGCAAACACAACACCCGTGTGGTAATTAAAGCCCCGCAACTCCGCAAGATCGAAGTGCAGCTTAATATCGGGATTACGCTGCTTCACTTGCTCAGCAATCGCTGCGACATTATCCAATGCCCGGTGTACCGGCTCGCCCGCTTTTGCCAGAACCACGCGGGCCCGCTCAATGACATCTACACCGCCATTCAAATCTATCAGCGCCAAAATCATCTCGGAGAGGCCAGTATCCATATCACTCTGGGCAACATATTCACTAATTTCCGGCTTCGATTTTCGTTGTAGTGCATCAAACAGCAACTGCTCCTGATCAGCACTTAAACAAGCCTGTTGTGACAAGCCACGGAAAACACCGACATGGCCAAAATCAACAGAAACACCCTGCAGACCCACTTCTGAGATCATGTTGAGCATCAGTGACAACACTTCAACGTCACTCTCGACCCCACCATGGCCATAGAGCTCAGCACCAATTTGTAGAGGTGAGCGTGAACCACCCTGCTCGGCACGGGTATGCAACACACTGCCCATATAGCAGAGGCGAGTAGGTGTTTCACGACGAAGTTGGTGAGCATCAATACGCGCCACCTGCGGTGTCATGTCTGCCCTCAGCCCCATTAATCGGCCAGTGTGTTGGTCAATTAGCTTGAAAGTTTGCAGGTCTAGGTCATGGCCTGTGCCAACCAAGAGCGAGTCGAGATACTCAATCAGTGGTGGCATCACCAGCTCATAACCGTAGGTATGAAAAAGATCCAGTAGTTGACGGCGCAACTGCTCCAGATATTCAGCTTGTTTCGGCAGTAGGCCTTCAACGCCCTCAGGCAGTAGCCAACGATTAGTCATAGGTTGTTGAGTCATGATTCATCTAACATTTCTTGAGGCGCATATGATAGCCCGAACAGCCTTCCACTTACAGGGTTATCTCACCAGATAGAGCAATAATACGCCAATCCCCATGCTGATAAGGCCGGTACTGCGCAGCGATTTGTCATCCATCTCTGCCAGAGTAGCCCAGGCACGGCGCATTCCTTTTGGATTTACAAATGGCAGAATGCCCTCAATAACAAGCACCAACGCAATGGCAACCAGTAGTTCATTCCACATTTACAGCTCCTTAAAACAACAAAACCGGGACACCTTTTGGGTGCCCCGGCTTTGTGACAATCTGTTATTTACCCGCTGGATTCATCATATAGCGGAAGAATTCACTCTGGGGATCAATAATCATAATGTCACCTTTATCTGCAAAGGTTTTGGTGTAGGCATCCAAGCTGCGATAGAGCGCATAAAACTCAGGATTTTTACTGTATGCCTTGGCATAAATCTCAGAGGCTTTTGCATCGCCTTCACCACGCAACTGCTCAGAGTCACGAAATGCCTCAGCCAGCAGAATAGTACGCTTACGCTCTGCTTCAGCCCGAATACGCTCACCTGCCTCAGCACCTTGCGATCGCAGTTCATTGGCCACCCGCTGCCTCTCAGCTTCCATACGTCGATAAACAGAATCAGAGATATCAGCCGACAAGTCAATACGTTTGATACGAACCTGTACCACATCGATACCAATTTCATCCGCCTGTTTAGAGGCTTTAGCGCTGATAACATTCATCACCTGACTACGTTCACCGGAGATAACCTCCTGCATGGTGCGCTTACCAAACTCGTCACGCAGGCCATCTTTGATGATCTGCGACAATAACAAATTGGCACGGCGCACATCACCACCACCGGTTGCCGTATAAAAGCGTGCAACGTCAGCAATCCGCCATTTGATAAAAGCATCCACCTCAACGTTTTTCTTTTCACTGGTAAGATAGCGCTCAGGTGGCGCATCCAGCGTCTGAATGCGCGCATCAAAGTAGCGTATCGTATTAATAAATGGAATCTTAAAGTGCAAACCAGGATCAATGCTGGTCTCTTTTATTTCACCCAGTTGTAACATGATGGCACGCTGGTATTCAGCAACGGTATAAGTACAGGAGACCACTATCACTACGATAGCTGCCACGCCGGTTAAAAAAATTGAACTCTTCTGCATTATCGCTCTCCTCGGCCACGCACAACATCACGAATGCGGCTCTCTACACTATTCAGCGTCGGTTGGTTGATGCTGCTAGAGATATTCTGCGGTATTGGGAAATTACTGATAGCCCCTTGCTGCATCATTCGATCAAGCGGCAAGTACATCAGGCTGTTGCTTTGCTCAACACTGATCATTATCTTGCTGGTATTACTCAAGACAGCCTGTACCGCGTCAATATAGAGACGCTCACGGGTCACCTCAGGCGCACGCTCATACTCTTTAAGCACTTGAGTAAAACGACTGGCGGCACCCTCGGCCTCTGCAATAATACGAGCCTTATATCCACTCGCCTCTTCTAATTGGCGCGCTGCTGCACCACGTGCTTTAGGAATGATGTCGTTAGCGTAAGCCTCGGCCTCATTCTTATAGCGCTGCTCATCTTCTCGCGCCTTTACCGCATCGGCAAACGCATGCTGCACCTGTTCTGGTGGCTGTGCATCCTGAAGATTAATACTGGTGACAATTAAACCGGTGCCATAAAAGTCCAATACCTGTTGCATCTGCTCGTGAACCTGCTCGGCAACCTCACGACGACCTTCCGTCAACACAAAGTCCATCTTGCTATTACCCACGGACTCACGCAGAACACTCTCGGTTATTTCATGTAGAGTGAGATCTGGGTTGACGGTATTAAAGACGTAATCGCTTGCACTTTTCACTTGATATTGAACCGCTAACTGAATATCAATAATATTCTCATCCTGAGTCAGCATCAGTGATTCACGGTTACGTGCGTTATCACCACGACCTTCTGAGCGATAACCGATTTCGGCAATACGCGTCTGCTCCACATCAACACGAATGACACGACCAATCGGGCGTGGTGGCACAAACTGAAGGCCTGGCTTGAGGGTTTCACTGTATTTACCGAACACCATGACAACACCGCGTTCCGCGGGCTGAATGACATGTACAGAGTCATAAGCACTCCAACCAATCACAGCGACCAGCAGCAAAATAACCAGCCCATTACCTGCTGCTGCGTTGTTGTTGCCACCGCTACTGCTGTTGCCACTACTGCTTTTACCACCAAACATACTGCTCAGCTTCTCTTGAAACTTACGCAATACCTCATCAAGATCAGGCGGCCCTTGGTTGTTATTTCCACCACGGTTATTGTTACCCCATGGGTCTTGCTTATTGCCACCACCCGGTTCATTCCAGGCCATAAGTCTCTCCACTATTACTAAGTAAGTTATACAATATGAGGCCTTTGAAGGCCTCAATATACTGATTCTGAGGCAGGAGTCTAAAAGTCTTGCCCTATGATAGCAAGTCATTACGCCCTAATCCCTAGATAGAGACGCGAGATGGCGTATATGACAGCTTAATGACACCCTGTCACCACTGTATGAGTGCATCTCTGCACATCACATTAACTTCACCGTGAGACTAAAAATATTAGCCACACCCGCAGGCTCTGCGGCTATTTTTTGCTTCACTGTGAAATCAAAAGTTTGTGCAGCATGCGCGTTTCTATCTGGGGGGTTAGGGTTACGGATGATCCGCTAACACCATCTCATCATCCAGCAACTTTTGACGTTTTAACAGCTCAAACTCCCGCACTTCCAGCTCAATTTCAAGATGCCATTCGCCTTGCTCACCAAACCTCTCACTGCGTACTGCTTCCAGCTCAAACAGCCGCGCCCTTAACCGCCCAGCGTCTGCAGGAAGGTTTAGCCAGTGATGAATCCGCTGATCACGAAACTGCTCAGCGACCGCCTCCAAGATCAATTCCATCCCTAAATCGGCCTGAGCAGAGACCCATATTCGGCGCACATTACCATGTTCATCCCGATCAATCCTCGGCTTCTCCCCCTCCAGCAGATCAATTTTATTGAAAATTTCAATCTGAGGAACCTCTGAGGCCCCAATCTCTTTCAACACCAGGTTAACCTGCTCAATCATAGCGTGACGCTCCACACTATGGCTATCGATTACATGCAGCAGTAACGCCGCATTGCGGCTCTCCTCCAGTGTCGATTGAAAGGCGGCCACTAAATCATGAGGAAGGTGGCGAATAAAGCCCACCGTATCCGCTATAATAGCCGCGCCTGCCTGTGGCAGTTCAAGGCGACGAAAGGTTGGGTCCAGTGTTGCAAACAGCTGATCAGCAGCATAAACCCCAGAGTCGGTCAGACTATTGAAGAGTGTCGATTTACCCGCGTTGGTATAGCCAACCAGCGAGATCGTTGGCAACTCCGCTTTTTTGCGTGCTTTACGACTCTGCTCGCGACGGCGCTGCACTTTTTCGAGTCGCTTGCGTAACTGTTTAATGCGCTCATTCAACAAGCGACGGTCTGTCTCTAGCTGAGTTTCGCCGGGACCTCGTAAGCCGATCCCTCCTTTCTGGCGCTCCAAGTGGGTCCAGCCGCGAATCAGTCGGGTAGAGAGATGCTTTAGCTGGGCAAGCTCAACTTGTAAACGCCCTTCATGTGAGTCAGCGCGCTGGGCAAAAATATCCAAAATAAGCCCTGTCCGATCCAACACGCGGCACTTTAATATCGCTTCAAGGTTACGCTCCTGACTGGGTGCCAGTGCATGATTAAATAAAACGACATCAGCGCCCTCCGCGAGAACCACTTGTGCGATCTCTTCAGCCTTGCCACTGCCAATATAATATTTTGCATCGGGTGTGCGTCGAGCACCGGTGACAATTGCAACCGGCTCCGCACCTGCGGAGACAACAAGCTCGTGAAACTCATTCAAATCTTCTTCACCCATACTTGCGGCGACATCAACATGAACCAGCACAGCACGCTCACCCGCTTTGGGGCGTTCAAACAAGCATTACCTCCAGATCATCTATAAGGGCAGCGCTAATAATTCATTCATGATTATCGCCACCTCGTCAACGAGTTTTTACCAACGGATAAAAACAGCCTAAAAGAGGGCGCTGCACAAATGGCCGCAAAGGTCTCTAAAAATAAGATTTGCAACATGCAGCGCTTATTTTTTAGGCTCGTTTTCAGTAGTATTTATAAGTCGAGCGAGAGCATATCAAAAAACTCAACATCCACATTACTGCGTAGTGCTATCTTCCTGAGAAGGGTTTGCCATCGGCATTTTCACAGCTCGCGAAGGGACTACTGTTGATATCGCATGTTTGTAAATCATCTGATTTACACTATTTTTTAGCAGCACAACAAATTGATCAAACGAGTCGATCTGTCCCTGCAATTTAATTCCATTGACCAGATAAACAGATACCGGGATACGCTCTTTACGCAACGCATTCAAAAAAGGGTCTTGTAATGATTGCCCTTTACTCATGTGCTTTCTCCTTATACTTATAGTTATCGTGGACGTGACTTTTTACTCTCTATGAAAACGGGCATCAAACAAGCAGAGGCTCCACCCGCCCTATCACTATATAGTGATCTTCTTCAAAAAATTCAAGAGCTGTTCATACATACCGGCATCAAGCGGATCATAAATGTGCAGGTTTTTTTCCGAGCGAAGCCATGTCCTCTGCCGCTTGGCCAGCTGGCGGGTAGCGGTAATGGCTTTATCTCGCATGGTGTCATAGTCGTACAAACCCTCCAGGTACTCCCAAATTTGGCGATAGCCAACACAGCGCATGGATGGCAGGGAGGGATTCAGTGCACCATTTTCACGCAATGCCTCCACCTCTTCCACAAAACCCTGTGCTAGCATTTGCTCCAAACGAAGTGCCATATGCTCACGATGCCACTGCCGGTCACCGGGCATCAGCCCCAGCTTTGTGACTTGGTAAGGCAGCTCATGTTGCTGCTGCTGTTTTGCAATTAACGCGGTCATACTTTGCCCACTGATCTCATACACCTCGAGTGCCCGCTGCAGGCGTTGTGGGTCATTGGGGTGAATGCGCGCTGCTGCAATAGGGTCAATATCAGCCAGGCGGTCATGCATCCATTGCCAACCAAACGCCCCTGCCTGCGCCTCAAGGCGTTGGCGCACCTCAGGGTTAGCGGCTGGTAATTCCGACAAGCCGTACTGTAATGCGCGATAGTAGAGCATCGTTCCGCCCACCAGCAACGGTATTCGCCCCGCAGCGGTAATTTCGGCCATCTCACGCAGTGCATCTTGACGAAAGTCAGCGGCTGAGTAACGTGCTATTGGATCAAGCAAGTTGATTAAACGGTGGGGCATCTCCCGCAACTCATCAGCGGTAGGTTTGGCAGTACCAATATCCATACCACGATAGATCATGGCGGAATCAACACTGATAATTTCGCAGGGAAGTGATGAACGCAATCGCATCGCCACATCTGTTTTCCCAGAAGCCGTTGGCCCCATCAGAAAAATCGCGTGGGGTAGTGGCTGCTGCTCTTTTTCCATTACAGACACATCGCCAATACCATCGCATCTTCCCGGCCTTTCGCAGTGGGGTAGTAATCACTGCGAATGCCGACTTCATTGAAACCCACGCGCTCATAAAGGTAACGTGCGGCCTCATTCGAAACCCGCACCTCTAAGAACATCATTTCAACCTGCTTTTCTGTTGATAGATCAATCATGTAGTCAATCAACTCTCGGCCCAAACCCCGGCCCTGTTTTTTTGGCAAAATACAGATATTGAGGATGTGTGCCTCCTTCATTACCACCGAGAGCACACCATAACCCAGCAGAGCATCACCCTTTTCAAAAATAAAGCAGTGATATTTTGCTTTTAAACAGTCTTTAAATATCTGCTCACTCCAAGGATGCGGAGAGACTTGCGCATCAATTTCGGCAATTTCAGCAAGCTCCGACTCACGCATTAAGCGTATCGATCCGCTGTTCAATCGAATATTCATAGGGTGCCACTCATGCTGAGCTCAGCAGTTTCTGAAGTGTGCCGAGATCTTTCCATACCTGGCGCTTGTTAAGTGGATTTTGCAACAGCTGCTCCGGCGAGTGAATCATTAACAGCGGTATCTCTTCTTTGCCATAGCTCAGTGGCTCATCACCCACTGGGTCGGTCATTTGTTGCGTATTTTTAAGTAACTGAGCGGCAGAAGCCCCCAAAACAGCGATAACCTTTGGTCTCAATAGCGCAATTTGACGTGCCAAATAGCCCACGCAGTGCGCTGCCGCCTCTTCATCCAGTGGCGAATTACCCTGGGGAGAGCACTTTACAATGGCCGTGAGATATACCTGCTGTGATGACAGGCCAATGGCGCGCAACATATTATTGAACAGGTGTTGTGCGCCGCCGGAAAAGTAACCATCAGCTGACAAGCTCGCTTGATCGTCAGCGGCGACAATAAACATCACCTCAGCACTTGAGTGACCACAACCCAACCGCTTCTGCTTACCTTCAGCGTGCAAACAGTGCTGGCAATGCAGCACCGCCGCATCCATCTGAGCCCAATTTAGTTGTGTAGCATCCACAGAGGTTGGTGCTAGCTTCGCTACAGCAACGGGTGCCGCATCAAGTGCCTGACCACTTTTAATGTGCTCTGGCAACGCCATATCACGCCGTTGCCAGAGCGTAATACCCATCGCATCCAGGTATTGCTGCTGAGACATCAGTTACACCTGAGGGTGTGCGCGCTCTTCCGGCGCAGCAATCTTATTCAATGCATTCAAATAAGCTTTAACAGAGGCCGTCACAATATCCACATCCGCACCTTGCCCGTTAACGATACGCCCACCTTTCTCGAGTCGAACCGTCACCTCACCCTGCGCATCCGTACCGCTGGTAATACTATTGACCGAGTAGAGCTGAAGTTCGGTCTGGCTATTGACCACCGATTCAATCGCTTTAAAAGCCGCATCAACCGGGCCACTCCCCTCAGCCTGCCCCTGTTGCTCAATACCCTTTACCGTGATAGTCAGTGCGGCAACCGGCACCTCTCCCGTTTCAGAGCAGACCTTCATGGAGATCAGTTTAAACGGCTCATTAACCGCCTCTGATTTAGACTCTGACACCAGTGATTGTAAATCTTCATCATAGATCTCATGCTTTTTGTCTGCCAAATCTTTAAAGCGGGCAAATGTCACATTCAACTGCTCTTCTGATTCAAACGAAATACTCAGCTCTTGCATACGAGTCCGAAAAGCATTTCGCCCGGAGTGTTTACCCATCACCATACGATTCGCTGACCAGCCAACATCTTCGGCACGCATAATTTCATAGGTTTCACGATTTTTTAATACACCATCCTGATGAATGCCCGACTCATGAGCAAAGGCATTGGCACCGACGATGGCTTTATTCGGCTGCACCGCAAAACCGGTAATACTTGAGACCAAGCGAGAGGTTGAGACAATGCGGGTGGCATCAATACCGGTATCACAGGTAAAGATATCCTGGCGTGTACGCACCCCCATGACCACCTCTTCGAGAGCAGCATTCCCAGCACGCTCCCCCAACCCATTGATGGTGCACTCCACCTGACGTGCACCCTCCATTACTGCCGACAGCGAGTTTGCCACCGCCAAACCAAGATCGTTATGACAGTGCACGGAAAACACCGCTTTATCAGCATTTGGAATACGCGCCATCAAATTTCTGATCAACTCACCAAACTGCTGCGGAACATTGTAGCCCACAGTATCCGGAATATTGATTGTGGTGGCACCTGCGTCAATCACCTGCTCAATCACCCGACAGAGAAAGTCCAACTCGGAGCGCCCGGCATCTTCAGGGGAAAACTCAACATCACTGGTCCAGTTACGTGCACGCTTTACCGCCTTTACCGCCTGCTCAACCACCTGATCCGGTGTCATACGTAGCTTTTTTTCCATATGAATGGGTGAGGTTGCAATAAAGGTGTGAATACGCGAAGAGCTTGCCTCTTTCAAAGCCTCACCTGCTGTGTCAATATCAGCATCCAGTGCCCGCGCAAGTGCACACACTGTGCTCTCTTTTATCTCACGTGCGACCGCCTGTACTGCATCAAAATCACCTTTGCTGGCGCGGGGAAAACCCGCCTCTATTATGTCAACACGCATCCGTTCCAGAGACTTGGCAATACGGACTTTTTCATCTTTAGTCATCGACGCGCCAGGGCTCTGCTCGCCATCACGCAGTGTTGTATCAAAAATAATTAATTTGTCAGTCATGGGGTGACTCCACCATCGAATTTTTACAGTACAACATTAAATGCTGTCATTTATATTAAGGATTCGCGCCACGTAAAGTGGCTATTGTAAGATTATTTACCGCACAGCGGCAGCAGTCGAAGCGGAGAAGCGCACAAAGAGTGGGGGCGTGATGAGGTCTGTGCCGATGACACATCCGAGCGAATCATGATTTGTATAAATTTTTTCATTAATTTTAATACAGAATGCTTTTAAAAAACTATAACGCTTTAACCTGAGCTTGCCAAGGCGCTAATCATCTTTCTCCTTAGCATCTGTTTTGCTGGCCGCACCGCTCTTTGATTCATTGGACTTGGCCTGTAACTTATTGCGACCCAAAATAGTCGAAACCACACCCGACATGGCATAGAGCAAAAATATAGCAAACAGTACCAGTGGCGGATCAACAGCAATAGAGACAAATATCAACACCACCACCAAAATGGTAAAAAAGGGCACTTTACCCTTGAGGTCAATATCCTTAAAGCTACGAAAACGGATATTACTCACCATCAACAATCCTGAGGCGAGGGTCAATACAAAGGCGGGGATCACCAGCGCAGAGGCCGATAACTCAAAATCGACGGCAACCCAAACCAGGCCCGCAATAACCGCTGCAGCGGCTGGGCTTGCCAGCCCCTGAAAATAGCGTTTATCCGCCACACCCGCCTGGGTATTAAAGCGCGCTAAACGGAGTGCTGCGCAGGCAACAAAAATAAAAGCAACTAACCAACCCAATTTACCCATATCGGCAAATGCCCACAGGTAGACCACTAACGCTGGAGCTAAGCCAAATGAGACCATATCGGCCAGGCTGTCATATTGGGCACCAAAATCACTCTGGGTATTGGTCATTCGTGCAACACGCCCATCCAGCCCATCCAGCACCATGGCCACAAAAATAGCCATAGCGGCGCTTTCAAACTGGCCATTAATCGCCGATATGATTGCAAAAAAACCCGAAAACAGGCAAGCGGTGGTAAATAGATTTGGTAACAGGTAAATACCGCGACGACGTTTAGTATCGCCTTCAGTTGATAGCCCCATACTTCTCTTTTCCTTAAAAATTTTTACCTGACCATGCAATGCGAACCGAACCCATCAGGTCAAATTTAACAGGAGGACAGACACTCAATGCACTAAGAGAGCTAGTATATCCTCACCGGCCAGCACGCTGTCACCTTTTTTCACTTTGAGCTGCGAAGTGACAGGCAGATATAGCCGAACCTCGCGGCCGAAACGTAATACCGTACAGTGGGCACCCTGACCAGTGCGTTCGCCTGCAGAGACCCGATAATGAAGCGTACCACTCAGAGGTGTTGCAATCATATTGAGTAACACATCATCCTGCTCATCCGTCTGAATCCATTGCGAGTAGGTTCTGGCCGATGCATTATACGATTGCCGCATAACCTTTCCCTCTACCGGGCTACGCACAACATAGGGCCCAAAGCGTTGCATTTTGATGGTTAGCGCAATAGCCTGACGCTCCAATTGACTCTCTGTCACCGTCTCAATCGACAACACTTCCCCATCAACAGGGGAGAGAACCCCTAGCGGAGAAGAGGGTATCTTTCGTATGGGTTCCCGGTAGATAAATATCACCAACAGCACCAGCAATAGCAACGCTACCGCCACCACTACCGACCAAAACAACAGACAGAAGAGTGATAACAGCAATAACGCAGCAACCGGCAGTCGCGTCGACTCAGAGATGGGTGTTACATATAAAGCCATAGTGAAACCTTTGCACGAACAATATGAGTCGCGCAAAGGTCTCATAATACCAAAAAAGGGGGGATATGCCTAAGCACAACCTCCCCTTCGCTGTTTCAGATTATTCCAGAAAAATCAGTTTTTGCTTTTATCAACAATTTTCTGGATCCAAGGCATCATTTCACGCAGTTTAGCGCCCGTCTGCTCAATGGGGTGCTCTGCATTCAAACGCCGCATCGCCGTCATTTCCGGATAGCCTGACTGACCTTCCAGAATAAACTTCTTGGCGTATTTACCTTCCTGAATATCTTTCAGTGCCTGGCGCATCGCCATGCGTGACTCTTCATTGATAATCTTAGGGCCAGTAACGTATTCACCATACTCGGCATTATTGGAGATAGAGTAGTTCATGTTGGCAATGCCGCCTTCATACATCAGATCAACAATCAGTTTCAGCTCATGCAGGCATTCAAAGTAGGCCATTTCGGGCGCATAACCGGCTTCGGTCAACGTTTCAAAACCAGCCTTAACCAGCTCAACTGCGCCGCCACAGAGTACCGCTTGCTCACCAAATAGATCGGTTTCGCACTCATCGCGGAAAGTTGTTTCGATAATACCGGTACGACCACCCCCCACACCAGAGGCATAAGAGAGTGCAATCGCTTTAGCATTACCTGACGCATCTTGCTCAATGGCAATAAGGTCTGGGATACCACCACCTTTAACGAATTCAGAGCGCACGGTATGGCCGGGTGCCTTAGGTGCAATCATAATCACATCCAGATCTTTACGTGGTGTCACCTGGTTGTAAATAATTGAAAAACCATGGGCAAATGCCAATACCGCACCCTGCTTCAGATTGGGCTCTACCTCTTCCTTGTAGAGCTGACCTTGAAACTCATCAGGTGTCAGGATCATAACCAAGTCAGAGGCTTTAATCGCCTCTGCAACCGGCGCAACTTTCAGACCAGAGGCTTCTGCTTTGGCCACTGAAGTGGAGCCAACGCGTAGACCAACAACAACATCGACGCCTGAATCTTTCAAATTATTTGCGTGCGCGTGACCTTGCGAGCCATAACCGATGATGGCTACCTTCATACCTTTAATGATAGAGAGATCACAATCTTTATCGTAATAGACATTTAGAGACATTATTTTACCTTTCCTAGTCGTAATTTACCCATCGAGCAGTGGCCCAATGTGTGTTAATTGTACACTGAGATCTTTGTTTGTATATCCACTCTTACAAAGAGCCTCTCACTAAATATGCAGTGACTTCTCACCACGTAAAATCCCAGAGACACCTGAGCGCACTGTCTCTAATATTTTCACATCGGCCAGCGCCGCCATAAAAGCCTCCAGCTTATCGCCGGTTCCGGTCAGCTCAATCGTATAGGTCGTAGTGGTCACATCAACAATGTTGCCACGAAAAATATCGACCAGGCGCTTAACTTCGTCACGGGCATCTGCTGTTGCTGCCACCACTTTAATGAGCATTAACTCACGTTCCACGTGCTCACCTTCCACTAGGTCAATCAGCTTAACCACCTCGATCAGCTTGTTTAGCTGCTTGGTGATCTGCTCAATAATCTGATCAGAACCACGGGTAACCAGTGTCATTCGTGACAAAGAAGGATCTTCTGTGGGTGCTACTGTCAGTGACTCAATATTATAACCACGCGCCGAAAAAAGCCCGGCAACACGAGAAAGAGCACCCGCTTCATTTTCAAGGAGAATCGATATGATATGTCGCATAATTATACCAAAATCATTTCATTAAGACCGGCACCCGCTGGAATCATCGGGTAAACATTTTCTGTTTGATCCGTTACAAAGTCCATAAACACTAGGCGATCTTTCAGCTTCATCGCTTCGATCAAGGCACCCTCAACATCGCCGGGCTTTTCAATACGCATCCCCACATGGCCGTAGCTTTCAGCCAAAGCAGAAAAATCAGGCAGAGCATCCATATAAGACATGGAGTAGCGGCTCTGGTAGAAAAACTCCTGCCACTGACGCACCATACCCAAGTAACGATTATTAAGGCTTATAATTTTAATCGGCAGTGAATATTGTAAACAGGTGGAGAGTTCCTGAATATTCATCTGAATACTCCCCTCCCCGGTGATACAGGCAACCGTTTCACCCGGGTGCGCTAACTGCACGCCCATCGCCGCAGGCAAACCAAAGCCCATAGTGCCAAGGCCGCCCGAATTAATCCAGCGGCGTGGCTTATCAAATTTGTAGTACTGTGCAGCAAACATCTGGTGTTGCCCCACATCAGAGGTTACAAAGGCATCACCCTGGGTAATCTCCCACAGCTTCTGCACCACATATTGTGGCTTAATGATCTCGTCGCCCTGAGTAAACTTAAGGCAATCCATTGCTCGCCACTCATCAATTTGCTTCCACCACTCAGCCAGCGCCTCTTTCTGCTCGGCAGGCTGCTCAACCTCGGCCAACAGCACCAACATATCTTTCAATACACTGCCGACCGTACCTACAATAGGCACATCAACCGTGACATTTTTTGAGATAGAGGCCGGATCAACGTCCACATGAATAATGCGCGCATCGGGGCAAAACTTTTCAATATTACCGGTTACCCGGTCATCAAAACGTGCACCAATTGCGATCAATACATCCGTATGGTGCATCGACATATTCGCCTCATAAGTGCCGTGCATACCCAGCATACCCAGAAATTGACGCTCTGTAGCAGGATAAGCTCCCAGCCCCATCAAAGTATTGGTCACCGGGAAGTTCAGCTTTTGCGCCAACTCAACCAGATATTGAGAGGCATCATCCAGCACCACACCACCACCGGTATAAAGAACCGGGCGCTTCGCCTCCAGCATCATCTCGACAGCATGTTTAATCTGCCGTGGGTGCCCTTTAGTAACGGGATGGTAAGAGCGGATATCCACACTCTCAGGATAAGCGTACTCGCATTTATCTGCTGTGACATCTTTGGGAAGGTCGATCAACACCGGCCCAGGGCGACCCGTCAAAGCGATATGGAAAGCTTTTTTTATGGTCTCCGCCAGATCCTTAACATCTTTAACCAAAAAATTATGTTTCACACAGGGACGGGTAATGCCTACTGAATCAACCTCTTGAAAAGCATCATTACCGATCATATTAGTGGGCACCTGGCCGGTGATCACCACCATGGGAATCGAGTCCATATAAGCGGTGGCGATACCCGTTACCGCGTTGGTAGCGCCCGGCCCGGAGGTGACCAAAACCACACCCGGCTTGCCGGTAGAGCGCGCATAGCCATCGGCAGCATGGGTCGCCGCCTGCTCATGACGCACCAAAATATGCTCAACCTTATCCTGCCTATAAATAGCATCGTAAATGTGCAGCACTGCACCACCCGGATAACCAAACAGGTATTTGACACCCTCATCGGCGAGGCTGCGACAAAGAATATCGGCACCACTCAATTCCACACTCAATCTCCCGTAATTCAACTTCTTCGAGCTAAAAAACCCAAGCCGTCGATTATACCTAATTCACCACAAAACGCACATACCCAGATTCAATCACCCTATAATATGCACATCCATTACTCTACAATGGGGCTATTGCCCCTATAAATGCAGACAACAAAATGCCACTACTCACCATCAAAACCAATCGATCGCTCACGACAGAAGAGCAAAAAAGTGTACTTAGCCACGCATCAGCCCTTGTGGCAACACTTTTAGAAAAGCCTGAAAGCTACGTCATGGTGTTACTGCAAACAGAACAGTCACTTATGCTTGCAGGCAACCCGCAGCCCTGCGCCCTGCTTGAGTTAAAAAGCCTTGGCCTGCCTGAAGAGAAAACAGCTGAATTTTCCAAGTCACTGTGTGAAATGGTCAAGCAGCAATTACAGATTCCCAGCAACCGGGTCTACATCGAATTCAGCAACCCAGCACGCCACCTGTGGGGCTGGGATAGCAGGACATTTTAATGCGCTCAAATTTTTTTATTATCGGCATTATTATTGCCGCTGCCGCTATTTTTGGCTCACAAGTGGCTGGTGACCACTGGCAACAGCTCAAGGAAAAAATACCCGCACTACCCGAAGCACTACAAGCGCTGTTAAATAAACCAGCAGATAAAATAACCGAGAGCACCACCACCGCCTACAAATGGCAAGATGCCGATGGCAACTGGCAATTTGGTGATACCCCACCACCCAATAGCACTTATGAAACAACCAATATCAGCCGCGTTCAAAGTGTTGAAATGCACATACCAGAAGAGATCAAACAACAACCCGCTGAAACGGAGACTCCACAAAGCACCTCACCCATCACCCCCTTCACCCGCCCAGACAAGGTAAAGCAGCTTCTTGACAATGCCCGCGCTATCGAGCCACTACTGGAGCAGCGTAAACAGGCAATGGATGCGCAAATCGATAACCCCTAGCAAACAAGCAGCAGCACCAGAATCAACTCGACCAACAGCAGCGCCGCCATATTGGCCCACAAATGGGGTGTCAGCCGCTCACCATTGGTTCCATATTTAAAGCCACCCACCACAGCATAAAGTGCCAACAACATCGGCACCATCGCCCAAGGCGCCGACTCTGGCAGCTGGCCAATAATATCCCCCATGCCGATGACATACAGAACACCCAGTGAAAAAACCACATGCACCACACTACTGCGCTTGGTGCCGAAAACCACCGGAAAATAGAAACGCCCCAATTCGCGATTCAGGTGATAATTAGGATATTGATTCAACAAGAACAGATTACAAATCAAAAAGAAAGTGGCCAGCGATATATAAAGTGCATCAAAATCATACTGGCCCGTCAGCGCATAATATGCGCTCACCGTCAGCACCGGGCCCAATATGGTTCCGGGAAGAATCAAGCTGATATGTGGCTTACGCATCGACCAACGGTGGTAGAGCAGCATCATCAACAGCGAAAAAATTATTGGAAAGAGTAGTTCAACCCCCTTCATCCAGACAAAGTAGCCGCCCAGCAGCAGAGCCAAGGTGATCGCGGTGATGGCTGCTCTCTTCAGCAACCCGCTCTGCGCCTCAACCAAACAACTGGTATTATTAAATGGCATCGCCGCAGCGCGGGAGGAGAAGCCACTGGTCAGGTCGTAATAACCACATAAAAGGTTAAAGCCCGCATGGGCCAACGCAACCCCTAGCAGCAGCAGAAAGACCTCCAGCGGTACCACTGCAACCCCATCGTGATGGACAACAGCAAGTGCCAGCAGCACCGAAAAAATGCCCACCAGTACCATCATAGGCCGTGAACCCCGCCACAACGCAAGCAGGTTAGAAGTCATAAATAGTGCCTCGATCAATCAACAAGCTCGCCATGCTACCGAAAAGCCACAACGCAAGCCAGCATCAACCGCAGATACCCTGAGATCTTGGCACGAGAAAGGCGCGAGAATTGGGGAGATACTTCAGGAGAGATAAAATATTATACGAATTCAGGAGAGATGGAGCACTAAGATGGTTTCACATCACGATCAAAACAAGCGGTGCCCATTCAGATGAGCCATTGGAACAATGGCCGCCACTCCAGATAAAACACCCAGCAGATTCAAAACAGCCGCATCTCAAGCACGCCTAATACGAACCACCGTCATAATCTCCATCTCAAAACCGGCAACCTCTTCACTGTCACAGTAATAGGTCATATTAATCTGCGCCCCAGCAAGGGATTTATATTTACTTTTACGTTTATATTTAAACGGCACATCGACACCCTCAACCATCACCGTATTGATCATCCATTCACCACTGCGGCGCTGCACATGGGAGACGACATTTAACATCTCAGAATCAATCAACTGATCATGCTTCTTTAACAATTTATTGGGGTCAGAACACATCACGCACATCCAGTCAGGGCAAAACAGCCATTATAACCCTAATCTCCAGATAGAAAAGCGATATAATGTGTAAGGGTTTGGTTTCACGGTGGCATAAGAAAGAGCAACCCGCACCCCCAAACTCAGCGACTATGGCTCTTCTCCGGTCTTGTGAGTGAAAAAAAGATGCAAACTATCATGCAATCTGTTGATATATAAGGTTTTTTACAACTTCATATAGAACAGGATATGAGTATCGACATTGAGCTGGCACAGGTGTTTATCAGCAAAAATGAGCGATGCCTGGAGTCTTGTGAGTTCGTCGACAAGGGATACCGCTTCACTCAGCGCTTGCCATATGGTCAGCGGCCTGTGTCGCCACATGGGCATTCAGGCCATTGCTAGGCATTTGGGATTACACTGGGAAACCGTAAAAAATATCGATAGAGCTTACCTGGAAAAAACGCTTCCGGCACTTGACCCTACACAGCTTACAGGCCTGAAATATAGTGGTGTTAATGAAGTGGCCTGGGCGAAGGGGCACGACTACATCACGGTCGTCTACGACATGGTTGGCGGTCATTTGATCTGAGTGGGAACAGGCCGAATGGCGGTAGCGATGGATATAGGGCCTGCTTACCAAAAATCAGAAAGTGAACCCCCTTTTTTACTTATTTATTTCTTATATTTAACGTATAGCTTAGGGGTTATGTTCGCTCTTCGTAAACCGCTTCAACAATAAAGGTGCCTTTATCCATGGTGAAAGGCACGGTAATCACCGGCTCAGTAGATTTATGGGCAATCAGATGTTTTTCGCCCACAATCATGACCGGGAGTGAAACTTCGAAGCGCAGCCCCTTATCTTCCAATTGGCGCTTGGCATCCCCGATAACCATATTGGCTAGTTCACCGGCGAGGTCAATGGTCATATGGTCAATGGTGGTATGCTCATCGGGTAGCATTTTGTTAGCAATGAAGAGGATAGCCTCTTTATCGAATGAGAGGGCGACCGAGGCTTGCGCTTGTCGACCTGACATGGAAATTAAGCCGGTAACAATACCGGGTGAATCCTGCATGGGTGGGCGTATTGACGCCTTGCCTGACTGCACATTTAAACGTGCCATGGTTGACAATACGATATCGACAGATCGAATCACTGTATTGAGAAAGCTAAGATTCACACGTGCTCCTTGGTGAGAATGTGTTTGTGGATCAATTGCTCTCTATGGCGGCTTGCCTCAGGTAGGCTTTAACGTGAAAAAAAGGGTGCGAAAAAAGGGGTCAAATGCAATATTGACTTTTTTCACCACAAGGAGACCTCTAATCATTCATAATTGCATATCTTGATTCCAAGACCTGCCGCTTCTGCGTTGTATCTCTTCGCAGTCGCTCGCCACAAGGTGAGTTAAGCTTGCTCAATAGAGGGTGTGCTGGGAGTATTCTGTGCGATTTTACCTTGGCCCGAATATTTTATGAATTTGCGCGAATACCATGCAGAGGATTGGTTTTACGGGGAAGTTTCCGAGAAAATTCGGCATCAATGATTTCGCACCGAAAGAGGGAGCATATAGGACATATGTGACCGTTTACGTACGAAAGCAACCCAGCATTGGGGCAAAAGATGAACACACTGAGTCGTTACTGCGGAATTTAATAAGTATCCGTATGGGCTTAATGGAGTTGGTTGTTTGCACCATAGATCACCCGCTCTTCTTCTGCCTGTGTGTGCTCAGAGAACTCAGCGAGGCGCTCGAGTAAGGCGGCCACTGTTTTGCGCGAAAGCCAAGCTTCACCCAGCGCTATCGCTTCAATCGCCTTTACCAGAAATACACCACAAGCCTCTTGCTCCAAATACCCCTTTGCTCCGACTGTAACCCCATCAAGAATCAGCTCTTCATCAGTGAAATTAGAGATCAGGAGTATTTTTCCTGCTGCATTTTTAATATTAATCATGCGAATCAAGCCCAGTGAAACTTCTGCCTGTTCGGCAAAGTCCATGATCAAAACCCGTGGCTGCTTTTCAAGCAGCGGCAGTGCGTCGTGCAAGTGCTCAGAGGAGCCAATGATGTGAACACCTGCGGCCATGAGCGGCTGCTCTAATTTTTCGCAGATATCACAAATTATCTCGCCCACTATGACAACATCCGTCATATGCCTTCCTTTATTTGATCACTCAATACATCGACAAAAACCGTACTGCCCTATAAACCTATCACAACCTGAAAAATTCACACCGAATTATCTGAGCTGGCAAAACGATTGTTCACAGTCTCTACTCAGCATGTGGGCTCTTCTAGTGATTCATGAATACGCTGAAGAGTTACTGCCAGCTCTTAGTCGCCCATTCACGGGATTGCTCCAGATTTTTTTCAACACCCTGGCCAATTTCATACATGTGAGAGACCATTTTCATGGCATTGTGATCCCCTGTTTCTGCTAGGCGCAAATACCAGTAAAAAGCCTGTGGTTCATTCTTATGAACCACCTTGCCGTCAAGATAGGTTTGTGCGAGGTAATTCACGCCCTCAAGGCAACCGTTTTCAGCAGATGCTTCAAACCACTCAAGTGACTTTTCAGGCTCGTCAGACCAGTAGATAAAACCCAGAAAATATTGTGATGCCGCCTCGCCGCTATTAGCGCGGATCTGTAGCTGGTTCAACAATTCATCTCGCCGCCCCTGTTCAAGGTAGCTTTGTACCTGTGCCATGGATATTCCATCATCTAGGCAGGAGTCAATGGCCGGGCTGCAACCCGCCATACCGAGCAATATAAAAAGTGCGATAGGTCGTTTTATATCCAACATTTAGAATAGGCTTCCTGAAGGGAGGTAACGCCACTCGCCTGGTTTTAGCTTCCCCATCGAGACACGGCCAATCCGGATCCGCAACATTGAAACTACGTTCAAACCAACCTGCTGGCACATGTATTCAATTTGCCCTGGGCGGACATTTTTTAGTGCGAAGCGTAAGCAGTGGTCACTCTGCCAGCTCACTTTGGCGCTGGGCAGTTGCCAACCCTCTTGCATCATGGGCTGATTGAGCAGGTCGATGCCATCAGCGGCTATTTCACCCGCCACCTCCACTACATACTCTTGCTCATTTTTGCTGGCATCATCAATCAAGCGGCGCAGGATACGGCCATCCTGAGAGAAAACCAGCAGCCCGGTTGCCCCCGATTCCAGTGGTACGGTTGGCCGCTGGCGGGCCAGATGACGCTTAAGCAAGGTGATGCCTGAGCCATCATCCATCGAGCGTGTTTGTGGGGTAATCAGTGGCAACGCCGCTGCGGGGGCTGCCAGGTCATAGCCATCCTGCTGGTGAAACAGTATTGTGGCGGGTATGACGGGGGTCAGTGTAGCATTCGTATGCAGCTCGATTTTCTCCGATGTGACCTTAAATTGCGGCTGGTCGACCATTTCACCATCCACCCGCACCCAGCCCCCCTCAATATATTTTTGTGCTTCACCACGGGAGCACTGAATCAGTGCCACCAGCCGTTTATCAAGTCGTATCGGTTCGCTCATAGTCCGTTGCCCTGTGGCTTTGCTAAAGCCGCTGCGCGCTTCGCCCTTATGGCCTCGGCGCGGGCCACTGCCTGCGCCCGTGATGAGATGTTATTAGGGTAAACTTTTTCATCAACCCGCACGACTTTTTCGGCACAGGGTTGAGCACTACTCACCACCTCACCCTCCGGTAGTGTGCATTGATAGGTGGCCGCATAAGCCGGCATCAGCAGCAGTGATAAGAGTAAAAAACAGAACCATTTCATCATGTTAACCTTAGAAAAAAACTTTAAAATATTCAGCCCGAGATAAATCTTAACACCCGGCGGATAAAAACCAACCGTAGAGTTCCACTCTTCCTGCTAATTCGCTACCATTGCGCCAGCAAATATCTGAATCAGAGTACCCGCATGATACCGCGTTTAAATGCAATATTAAGTAAACAGCGCCAAAAGGCCGTCTATCTGCGCGACCACGCGGTGGGTTTCAGCATCTTTAAGTCCTTTACGTTCCTGCTGATTATTTTAATCGCCCACGCTTTTTTAATGACACTGTTCGAGGGGTTATCATGGGGTGATGCTGCCTGGCTAACCCTGACCACAGCGACCACGGTGGGTTATGGTGACATCTCTGCAACCACAACAGCGGGGCGCTGGACAACAGCGCTGCTGCTCTATTGCGGGGGGATTTTTGTGCTCGCAAATTTTGCAGGCGAATATTTGGAGGCACGCAATGAACGTAAATCACGAAAAATCAAAGGTCAGTGGAGCTGGAACATGAAAAATCACATCGTCATTATTAACACCCCTGCACACGGCGGTGACCGTTTTTTCAAAATGCTGATCACGCAGATTCGCAATGATAGCAACTATGCAGATATTCCAATTCAAATCATGACCCGCCAATACCCCAACGCACTGCCCCGTGAGCTGAGGGATCTTGGCGTAATCCATTACCACGGCGCGCCCGATGTTGATGAGAGCTTCAAAATGGTCAACATCACCCACGCCAAACACATTATTGTGTTATCCAAAAATGAACATGAAAGTATTTCAGATGCCCTGAGCTACGATATTATTGCGCGATTGGCTGACCTGGATTTGGATAAGAACAAGGTGATTGTCGAGTGTGTGGAAGATGGTAACCGTGCCCGTTTTCACCGGCTCGGCTTCAATACCGTTATCAGGCCGATACGAGCTTATCCTGAGGTGCTGGTGCGCACGTTGGTTGCCCCTGGGTCTGAGCAGCTGTTGGAAGATCTGTTTACCCATAGCGGCGCGCACCCACGGCGTTATCCAGTAGAGATTAACAACACCTCATGGGCAGATATTGTGGTTCGTATTATGCAAGCGGGGTTGGGCACTGCCATGTCATATATCAATCAAGAAGGGGAGGCCATCACCAACCCCAGTCCAAATTCACAGGTCACTACCCGCGCCCTGATCATCATGGTCAACGCGGATACCCTGCCGAACGATCAAGATATTAAGCATTGTCTACAATCCGCAATCGAGGCGATACAGCTAAGCAGTGACCACTCGACAGGCCGCTAAAACCGCTCAGTTATCCGGGTTTTCTGCCTTATCCATCCAGTAGCGGTATTTCTGATAATCCATCGGCAGACCCCACCACCCTTCGCGGTAACCCGCTGCCAGATATTGCTGCGCTTCGATCACATTGTTTTGTGCCGCTATTTTGTAAAGTTCAACTGCTTTTTGCTCGTCAAACGCCACCTCAACACCACTGTGATACATGATAGCCAGGTTGAAAATAGAACGAGAATCGCCCTGCTCTGCCAGTGATTGCAACGTCGGCAGTGCCTGTTGGTACTGTTGATTTTTCAGCTGGGTTATCGCTTCTTCATACTCATCATTCACAGCCTGTGCGGTTGAAAACAGTATAGCCATCACAAACCCGGAGATTATCTGCTTTTTCATCTCTCATCCTCAATAACATATTACAGCGTTGGTATTTTCCACTTCATCAAGACAGAGGCATATCGCACATTGCCCACCCGCCCATTTCCTGATTCCAATATCGACAGGCCGGATAGATACTATAATAATTTTATGGTTATTTATCCGACACTAAAAAGCAGCCATCCCCAAGGTGCGGCAATTTGCCACATTGCATGACCCACTCCTTATTAGCATTATCTAATGCACGCCGGAAAAATAAATAATTAAGGAGTGAAGATGCTTCAATTCAAACAATCAATGTTAATCGCTTTAGGATGCCTCTATCTCTTGTTGATGACGGCCTGCAATAGCAGCCCGGATAAGAGTGAACCCGTTGACAGCAGTGTCAGCGTCACTGAACAGCTTGAATTTGAGTTATCCCCGCTCTCTTCAGGTGACCCCACCTTCACCTCTGAGCATTTTTCCGGCTCGACAAACTGCGTCATGTGTCACGATGGATTGAGTGATGAGGCGGGCAATGATGTCTCCATTGTAACGGACTGGTCATCCACCATGATGGCCAATGCGACCCGTGATCCATTTTGGCTGGCCAAGGTACGCAGTGAACTCAATCGCAACCCTCAACTGGCCGAGCTGATTAACGATAAATGCACACGTTGCCACGCGCCCATGGCGAATGAAGAGATTCGTCGCAGCGGTAACACCCTCTCTATTTTTGACGACGGTTTCTTGAGTGAGAGCCATCCGCGCCACGATGCGGCAATGGATGCCGTCAGCTGTACTTTATGTCATCAAATTACAGACAACCCTCAGCTGGGCACCGCCGACGGTTTCTCCGGCCACTTTGAGATCAATGAGGCTAAAACCATCTACGGCCCCTACGATAATGTATATACCCAGCCAATGATTAATCACACCGGGTATACGCCAACCTATAGCACCCATGTGCAAAAATCTGAACTCTGTGCAACCTGCCATGAACTAAAGACACCGTATGTGGATGGGTCGGGAGCCATCTTGAGTCAAACTTACGCAGATGAGTTTCCTGAGCAAACACCCTATAGCGAGTGGCTCCATAGTGATTATGCCGAACTAAAGAGTTGCCAGGATTGTCATATGTCGCGCACAGACGGTGTCATTATGGCGACGCGTCCTCGCTGGTTAACCACTCAACGAGACAATTTTGCGCTTCATGACTTTATTGGTGCCAACAAGATGATGCTGGATATTTTTGATAAGAATCGCGACCAGCTCGGCATTCTTTCAAATAACTTTGCCGAGACCATCGCCAAAACGGAAACAATGCTATCCAACGCGGCCAGCATTCAGCGACTACAATCCTCCTTGGTTAATGGCCAGTTGGGTTTCACCTTGAAAATAGAGAGCCAGACCGGGCATAAACTACCCAGCGGATACCCTTCACGCCGCGTGGTACTACATGTAACAGTGCGTGACAGTGGCGGAGATATTGTTTTTGAATCTGGCCGGCCCAATGAGAATGGCAGCGTAGAGGGTCTGGATGCGGATAGTGACCTATCCCGCTACGAGCTGCACCATGATCTCATCACCTCCGCAGACCAAGTACAGGTGTATGAAGCGATTATGGGCAACAGTGACGAAGAGGTGAACTATACCCTGCTGCGTAGCATGAAATACCTAAAAGATAACCGCATACTCCCCACGGGGTTTAATAAAGAGACAGTGCCCAATGACGTTGCGGTAAAAGGTCATGCACGCACTGACCCCAACTTCATCGGCGGCAGTGATCAAATCAGCTATCGAATCGATGGGCTACCCACGGGTAGCTACACCATCACGGCTGAGCTGCTCTACCAAACCTTATCCTACGCATTTGGTCAGGACCTATTTCAGGACTCAAGCCTTGAAGTTGCAGACTTTGAAGCGATGTATAGCGCCTCTACTTTCAAGTTTGTACCCATGACAAAACTACAGTTTCAGATACCGTAGTCGAACCGACCACGGGGCTAACTTAGCGACGATTACCCAACAAAAACCAGAGGAGACAAAAATTGAAAACTTGCCGCATTAGAAAGGGTGTATTTAGCACCGCCATGATCACCCTGTTGTTTTCCAGCCCAACAATCGCCGAACAGAGCGAGCCGTTGGTGTTGCAAAAAATCATGTTTGATATGGGGCAGGAGATGCAAAATATAACGGCCGGTATTTCAAGCGAAGATTGGCCGCGAGTAGAAGAGGCGGCACTGAAAATCGCAGACCATCCCAAACCCCCGGTGAGTGAGCGAATGCGCATTATGAGCCTTCTGGGAACCGAAATGGCGGCCTTCAAAGAGGGGGATATGGCGACACATCAATCGGCCCGCAAGCTTGCTGAAATCGCAAAGCAAAAAAATGGCCAAGCGGTCATCTCTGCCTTTTCGGTACTTCAGAACAACTGCCTGAGCTGTCATGAAACTTACCGTGAAAAATTTCAAGCGCATTTTTACGGCAAACAGTAAAATATTTCATAAATCGAATCCAGCCCAAGCAGTGAGCATAAAACCGCTAGGAGGCCTGTCGGACTGAGATGATCGCAGCGAGGGAAAGCCATTTTGAGTCCATTTTTTTGATCGTTTGAGGTTGATATTAGGCATATTCAACGAAAAAGATCGGAGAAAGGGACCGGAATGGCTTTTCCGCAGTCGATTCACCCTCAGTCCGAGGCTCTCCTAGGCTGGATTTAAATAGTGCTGCTTAACCACCGTATTCAACACCCTTACCCAGCGTTCTGAAAACTGTGTGGATTTATTATTGTTCAGCTCCAGTATGGCGCGCATCACTGAGCGTTTATGCAGGCGATCAGCCCTTGGTCGCGTCAGTGAGATATAGGCATCTACCACACTGATGAGCTGAGCACCCTCGCAGATAGCATCACCTTTAAGTTGTTTCGGATAACCGTTGCCATCGACGCGCTCATGGTGTTGCAGGATCATCTCGCTCACCCCCTCCCATCCGGAGAGGCGCTCCACCAATTGTGCAGCAACCAGTGGGTGGTTTCGTAACTGTGCCAGCTCGCTCTCATTCAATCGTTCATTTTTTGAGATAATAAATTCCGGCAGCAAGCCCATGGCAAAGTCGTGCAGATAGATGGCGGCGGTAAGTTTGTAGGGTTCAACCGGTGTTCCGGCCAGTGCATTCATCTCCATGGCCAGGGCCAATATCCGCTCTCCCCGCCCCTGCCAGAAAATGGAGCGTTGCTCGCACTGCTTCATCAAAAGATAGAAGTAATCCAGATCACCCTCTAATCCACAAGAGGCGGCCGAATCGGCTTCGCCACTCTCTGCAGAGAGGTCAAAGTCACTTCCTAGATCGTCAAAACTTTCACTCAGCAGGCAGAGGCTATACTGAATGGCGGCGTACTGTTCACCCCCCTGAACACTACTGATGTCGGTCAGGCTCTCTTCAATTTTTTTGTTTTGCTCAACCTCTTGAGACTCCCCCGCAACAAAACATTGCACAATGGTGTTAAGGCGATCCATTGAGAGCAACACGACCTCACCCAGCTGGGGAGAAAAACTCATCGTACCCACGCGTAATACTTGCAATAGCTCCTCAAGCGAGTGTGCAAACTGTGAGACCGGCTCCATTTTGCAAAAACAGGCGTTACCTTTAATGGTATGGACAGCACGAAATATATTGGCCAACAGCTCCTGATCATCCGGACCCGCCTCCAGGCGCATCAAATCCCCCTCAAGCTCCCGCTGTTTTTCAACAAAATCTTCGAGGAAATCTTTTAGCAGATCGCCATCAACCTCTGAGTCATACTCTAACGCCATAAAATCAATATCCCATAAAGATAAAAATGTATCGCCATGACCATCGACAAAACCCGCCATTAATTAACATTAAATTCTATATTTTTATTACCCATACGAAACACCCAGAAGAGATAGCTATGCTAGAATATCTCACTCCTTATTTGACTATTGAACCCAGACAACCATGACCGCCGCACTCTCTATTCACGCACTTCAAAAAACCTATAAGAGCGGCTTGACCGCACTTAATGGCATCGACCTGACAGTCGAGCAAGGTGATTTTTTCGCCCTGCTTGGGCCCAATGGCGCAGGAAAATCCACCACCATCGGCATCCTCAGTTCATTGATCAATAAAAGTGCCGGAGAGGTATCGATATTTGGTCACAATATCGACCATGAGCTGGAAGCAGCCAAGTCATGCATTGGTTTGGTGCCGCAAGAGTTCAATTTCAATGCGTGGGAGCCAGTGCAAGAGGTGATTGTTAATCAGGCCGGTTATTACGGCATCGACCGCACCACGGCGACCCAACGCGCAGAAAAGTATCTCAAACAGCTTGGATTGTGGGAAAAGCGCCGCACCATGTCGCGCAATCTTTCGGGAGGGATGAAACGACGTTTGATGATTGCTCGAGCACTGGTACATGAGCCGAAGCTACTTATTCTGGATGAACCCACCGCAGGGGTCGACATCGAAATACGTCACAGCATGTGGAAGTTTCTAAAGGAGATCAATGCACAAGGCACCACGATTATTCTCACCACTCACTACCTAGAGGAGGCAGAGAGCCTGTGCCGGAATATTGCGATTATTGATCAAGGTCGAATTATTGAAAATACCAGCATGAAAAAACTGCTAAACCAACTCAACAATGAAGCGTTTGTACTGGATCTTGCCGAACCCATTGAGGTGCTTCCCACCATTGCCGACCATGCTATCAGCCTCATTGACCAAACCACCCTTGAGGTACATATCCCTAAAGAGGCGGGCATCAACAAACTCTTCGAAGCACTCAGCCAACACAACATTAAAGTATTAAGCATGCGCAATAAAAGTAACCGACTGGAGCAGCTTTTTTTGAGCCTGGTAAATCAACACAACGGTGGCCAATAAAATGACGGCATCAGAAAAATATATCGCCTTCCAGACCATACTCATTAAAGAGGTCATGCGCTTCATGCGTATCTGGATGCAGACCATTCTGCCACCGGTCATCACCACTTCACTCTACTTTGTCATTTTTGGTAGTCTGATCGGCTCACAGATTGGTGACATGGAGGGTTACAAATATATGGATTATATTGTGCCCGGCCTAATATTGATGGCGATTATCACCAACTCATACAGCAACGTAGTCTCCTCATTTTACAGCGCAAAATACCAAAACCATATTCAGGAGATGCTGGTAGCCCCCCTACCGAGTTACATCATCCTCTGCGGCTTTGTTGCCGGTGGTGTTGCCCGTGGCCTAGTGGTTGGTATCGCGGTGACCTTAGTGTCGCTCTTTTTTAGTGACCTCAACATTGCTCACTACGGCATCACCATCGCCATTGCGCTGCTCACCGCCATTCTCTTTTCACTGGCAGGCCTGGTTAACGGCATCTACGCCAACTCATTTGATGACATCTCCATCGTCCCCACCTTCATTCTGACTCCCCTCACCTATCTGGGTGGAATCTTTTACTCCATTAGCATGTTGCCCGAATTCTGGCAGAGCGTCTCACTTGCCAACCCGATCCTCTACATGGTCAACGGCTTTCGTTACGGCATATTGGGCAGCTCCGACATTACCCCCTTCGCCTCATTTGGCCTCATTCTACTCTTCATTGCCGGACTCTCCCTTTTTGCACTCTGGCTTCTCAATACGGGCAAAGGCACCCGCAGCTAACGTGTAGTGGTCAACGACTACCGAACAATAAGTTAAGTTTTTCTTCCGCTATCACGGGGAATAACCCTTAGATTATACTGATGGGGTCGATCAACATTGTAATACTGCATCATATATGCCTCTTGCAAAACTATTTGGCAGTCCACTTGGTCACTGCATGTTGTGACTTTAAAACATCGTGGGGAACCGCCCCGTGCGGAGCCGCATGCGGGATGGTGTGGGGACTGAGGGTAGAAACCCTTGGCTACCCGATTAGATGCTTTATTTCACTTTCAAAGCTCATTACAGCGCAGCCTACTTGAAGCCTCATAAAACAAGCTTAAATTTTTAACTGAATAATAATCCAACATATTAGGGTTAAATTATCACCTCCTAAGCTCTGTCCGTTGATCTATTTGCCGTGACATCATACAGACTGCCAGAAACATATTTATGTAGAATGCTGGCTACCAATGTTTGATACGGCATACCTTCTTCTAATGCTCGCCTTTGAATAGCAGCAAGATCTCTCCCTGATATTCTTATATTTATTCGTTTATCTTTCTTGAATGTTTGGGCTGCTGATTGCTCAATAAATTCTTTACGAGAGTGCGGCATGTCTGATTGAAACTCACCCGCTTCAAAAGCTTCTAATATTTCTTGCTCTTCTGCATCCAATTGAAGTTTTTTCATTTTTTACCTCCAAGGTATTGCCGGGTTACTTTCCTGCTTGGAATAACCGTTTTCAAGAATATTTCTTCATCATTTTCGACATAGGGAACCAAGTGCACATATTGATCAATCGAAACTACAAACACTCGCTGATGTGGATGTTTTTCTTTGTTTGGATGCAAAACATCATCCAATAATCCACCAGACTGCAAGTAAAAAACAACATCTTCAAATGAGATGCCTCTTCTTTCAATAAGAGCTTGGTTTTTATCTCTTGGATTCCAATTGATAGGTTTCATATTTAAAGGCCATAGCATAAATGTGTGCCTATTGACCTCACTTAAATGATATTTTTAACTTCCTGAAACCTAAATCCTGCAAGTAAGCACACCGCAAATCACCCCCCCCAAAGTGATCACTTATTGGCCTGAGGGTGGTGGATTATCACCCACCCTCAAGCTAAAGAAGCAGAATAACGCCCTCGTTGTTCTTTCTGCTGAACGAGTCGAGTGTTTTTTTGTTCGCTCAATGCAGA
>JAKIVC010000028.1 GCA_021647245.1 Gammaproteobacteria bacterium | reverse complement strand
TTATAAACTGTATGACTACCGTAACGATACTCCATAACACAACACCCCCTCTGTGCTTAGTTACAGTATCGCAGATAAATCTGACCGCCTAAAGGCGGTGGTTTCAACCTTTATTAGGGACGAATGAAGGGCGGGCTTGAAGCTTGGGCGGCGTTGGCACAGCAGATGGAGGAAGCGACGCAGGGTGACAAACCCCCAGCGTAACGACCCAGCCTGTTCACCTTTTCTTCAACGCTTGGGTTATAGCTCAAGAAAGCGCAGGCAATCTTTATCCAGCCATTGGTGTGCCTGGTTGAGGATGCTCTCTCCCTGCTCTGTTGTCATTAACGTATGGTGGCTGCCTACTTCACCTTTGCGGATGAATTGCCCCGGTTTGAATAACGGTTTGTCTGCTGAATCCTGGCGTGAAAATTTTTCATCGTGTTGTTTCATCCACTCAAATGAGCTGTATTCACGTGCGCGGGCCTTTTGTTCTGCGGTGATCTGCCACGCTAAAAAGTCGGTAATTTGTTCCATGCAGGCGGCGAGATTTTGTTTCATATCCTGGTAACGTAACCACAGTACATTGGGGTGGTCGTGATAAGGCCACCAGCTTTTGATATTGCGATACCACGCGCCATCTGAGAGCCACTGCTCGACATGTTGATCAAATGATTGTGGGTAGGGTATGCCGGTTTGTGCACGGGTGGCATCGGTCATATTGATAATGTGGTGATACATGCTGACGCAGCAATCACGGGGGTCGCGTGATGACAAAATGATATTTACGCTATCAATGCCGGGGGTCTGTTCGGCGGTGCAGTGGGTTTTGAAAATACGCGGATCTGGCAACGCTGCAAACTGTTGCAGCCGTTGTTGCCACGTCTGATGGTGGTGTGGTTTCTCCAGCCAGGGCACTACGTCGTTGATTGATCTGAAGCTATCATCGCCGCCACTGCGTAGCTGATGCAGTATTTGTTGCATCCAGGTTGTCCCTGATTTGGGTGCGGTGGTGATGAGAATGTCACTGTGGCGCGGTTCAAAGTGAGCCAGTATTCGAGGGTCATGGGTGGGTGTGCTCTCTCCCCAGCGTGGCTCGAGTGATGGGTTTTCTCTATTGAAATCCATAATGTATCGCCTCTTCATGTAGGGGGTTTTATCTACGCATGCCCTTTTTGATGAGTGTAACTCAGGTGACAGATTGTGCTTGCGAAATCGTGCACTATAGCACTCTTGGTAACCCACTAATGGTAACTGTCACGATGGGTGTTGCAAAAAAAGGTGTTTCGTCTGCTGTTCCCTCGCCTGCTTGTTGTGATGAGCGGCGCGAGCCACTGCCGTGGCATAAACCTAAAGCATGGCAAGATGACCCACAGGCGGCGGCACGGGTGGAGACGATTATGGCCAGCCCCGGGTATCGCCAGGGCGATCAGGATGTGGAGTTTCTGGGGCTGGATGCTACCCGTGGTGTGCGCTTGCAGCTTGACTACCTTAAGCCTGAGTTGCTGCTGCAACAGCAAGGTGTTGAGCACACGATTGTGGTCTTTGGGGGTACTCGCTTGCAAGAGCCTGAAGCGGCACTGCGCAAGGTGGATGCGTTGCAGCAGGCGCTATTGGTCGACCCTGAAAATAAGCGGCTTCAACAGCGCCTGAGTGTGGCCCGCTCTATTCAGGCAAAAAGTGGCTACTATCACGAGGCACGGAGATTGGGACGGCTGGTTGCAACCTCAGGGAGAGGGCCTGATGACTGCAAGGTAACACTGGTCACCGGCGGTGGGCCGGGCATTATGGAGGCGGCAAATCGAGGCGCTTTCGATGTGGGCGCTCAATCCATCGGCCTTAATATCACCCTGCCCCATGAGCAGTATCCTAACCCCTATATCACCCCCGATCTCTGCTTTAGGTTTCACTATTTTGCGGTGCGCAAGCTGCACTTTGTTAAACGTGCCAAGGCGCTGGTGGCTTTCCCCGGGGGCTACGGCACACTGGATGAACTGTTTGAAACCCTGACGCTGATTCAAACCCGCAGTATTGCGCCACTGCCGGTGGTGCTGGTGGGTGAATCTTTCTGGCGACAGGCGGTGAATGTGGATTTCCTGGTGGATGAAGGGGTGATTGATGCGGAGGATCGAGAGCTGTTCTGGTACGCCGAAACAGCAGATGAAATTTGGCAGGGTATTCAAGAGTGGCATCGGGCCAGTGGTAAGCCACTGATAAATCATACAAACAACAAGGAGTAGTGGATGAATATTTCCTTTCACGGTGCTGACCGTGGTGTTACCGGCTCTTGTCACTTGGTACAGTGTGGTGATAAGCAGGTGCTGATCGATTGTGGCCTCTATCAGGGAGGGCACGAGCTGCGCGAGGAGAACCGCCAGCCCTTCGGCTTTGATCCCGCTGCGGTGGATTATCTACTACTGACCCATGCTCACCTTGACCATTGTGGGCGTATTCCATTGTTGGTTCAGCAAGGCTTTAAGGGTGAAATTATCACCACGGCGGCCAGTCGTGAGCTGGCTAGACTGGTGATGCTGGACTCTGCAAACCTCCAAGAGCAGGAGGCCGAGTGGCAGTCGCGCAAGGCGGCTCGTCATGGAAAAAAGGGCGAGCAGATTACACCGCTTTACACGTTGCTGGATGCCTTGAACAGCCTGGACTATTTTGGGCGCAGTGCACGATACGGAAAATCGCTGCAACTGGATGAGGGTATTCAGGCCACTTTTGTCGATGCCGGGCATATTCTCGGTTCTGCTTGTGTGTTGCTGGAGCTGGAAGAGGATGGCCAGCAACGGCGGGTACTTTTTTCAGGCGACCTGGGCTACAGTAACCGAGCTATTCTGCGTGATTCGGCACCACCCCCCGCAGCCGATGTGGTGGTGATGGAGACTACCTACGGTGATCGCTTACACAAGCCGCTGCAACCCTCTATTGATGAGCTGTATGAAGCAGTTTCCGATACCTTTCAACGGGGTGGCAATGTGATTATCCCCAGCTTTGCTCTGGAGCGTACTCAAGAGATTCTATACGCCCTCCGTGAGGGAGTAATGAGTGGCAAATTGCCAGCGGCAATGCAGGTGTTTCTTGATTCGCCGATGGCCATCTCCGCCACCGAAATCTTTCAACGTCACCCTGAGTGTTACGATAAAAAAACCGGCAAACTGTTCCGCAAAGGGGAGGATCCTTTTGGCTTTCCCGGCCTGCACTTTACCCGCGAGACAAGAGATTCTATGGCCCTTAATCAGATCACGGCAGGTGCGGTGATTATTGCAGGTTCAGGTATGTGTACTGGTGGACGGGTGCGCCATCACCTTAAACATAATCTGTGGCGGCGTGACAGTAGTGTAATATTTGTCGGTTTTGCCGCCCGTGGCACATTGGCGCGCCAAATTGTTGATGGTGCAAAGCAGGTGCGTATCTATGGAGAGGAGATACAGGTGCGCGCCCGCATCTATACCATTGGTGGTTTCTCTGCCCATGCGGATCGGGGTGAGCTACTGGCTTGGCACCAGCAAATTGGCAACCCGGACACCACCTATTTGGTTCATGGTGAAGAACAGGTGATGGCATCGTTTGCAGATCAACTTAAGCCCAGCCAAGTGATTATGCCAAAGTTACATCAGGCATTTTCGCTATCAAGGTGAAATGGCTTGAGCGACAGCGTATCCGCTATACGCTCAGACACCACCCGGTTCCTCATCGGGCCTGGGGGCGCTTGATGCACGAATCGGCCCTTTTTAGCGGCTTGAGTGCGGTGAAAAGGGCGCACCTGCGGGAGCTGACAACGCTGTTTTTGCAGCGCAAAACCCTCAGTGGTGTTCAGGGGCTGGAGGTCTCAATCGAAATGGCGATGAGCGTGGCAGCGCAGGCCACGCTGCTCGTTTTGGAACTGGGGCTGGATTATTATAATGACTGGATTGAAGTGGTGATCTATCCCGGGGCTTTTCGGGTAGAGAGAGAGAGTAGCGATGAGAGGGGGCTGGTCACACATCAAGAGCAAACTTTGAGTGGTGAGTCGTGGTTACGAGGGCCGGTGATTCTCTCTTGGGATGAGGTGGCTGCCGGCATGAGAGTAGCCGCCCACGGCCACAATGTGGTGGTGCACGAGTTTGCCCACAAACTGGACATGCTTAATGGGCGAGCCAATGGCATGCCGCCACTGCACTCCGATATGGTACGAAAGCAGTGGACAGCGGTTTTCAGTCGCGCCTTTAGCCATCTACAACAGCAACTGATACACCATCAACACGCTTGGGTAGATGCTTACGCCGCAACAGCACCTGCCGAGTTTTTTTCCGTGGTGAGTGAAGGTTTTTTTACCGACCCGCATCGCCTACGGAGTCATTACCCTGAAGTTTATGAACAGCTGGTGCAGTTTTATCGGCAAAATCCTGCAACAAGGCATTTATAAGGAAAAACCATGACTGATTCTCCGCTTTATACCCGCTGGTTTAATGAGCTGACCATCGATGATGTACCGCTGGTGGGCGGTAAAAATGCTTCACTGGGGGAGATGTATCAAAATCTGACGGCTGAAGGGGTTCGCGTGCCTAACGGCTTTGCAGTCACCGCAACGGCATATCAATATGTGCTGGACTATAATAGCGCCTGGTCGTCGTTACATGGAGCACTTGACGGGCTTGACCCCGATAATATTAACGACCTACAACAGCGCGGCGAGCAGGCCAGAGCCATTATTTATGGCTGCACCCTACCCGCAGATTTAAGGGGTGAAATTTTAGCCGCCTATGCAAAACTTAAGCAGCAGTATGGCGAAAATATCTCTCTGGCGGTGCGCTCTTCCGCCACCGCCGAAGACTCGCCCGAGGCCTCTTTTGCCGGTCAAAACGATAGCTACCTCAATATCAGCGGTGAAGATGCCTTGCTGGATGCTTACCAGCGTTGTCTAGTCTCCAATTTCACCGACCGCTCTATCCACTACAAACATGATAACCACTATGACCTCTACAAGGTTCACCTCTCGGTGGTGATTATGAAAATGGTGCGCAGCGATATAGGTGCCAGCGGTGTGATGTTTTCACTGGATACGGAGAGCGGTTTTAACGATGTTGTGTTTATCAACGGGGCGTTGGGGTTGGGAGAAAATATTGTACAGGGCACCATTGATCCGGATAGCTTTTATGTACACAAGCCAACGTTTAATCAAGGGTTTCGCGCCGTTCTCAAACGGAAGCTGGGCAGTAAAGAGCAGAAGATGATTTTTTCCGACACCCTTAGCAGCAAAAGCATTGCGCTGGAGTACACCCAAAATATTGAGACCTCTCTCGAGGAGAGAAGCCACTTCTGCATCTCGGATGAGGAGGTGATGGTTTTGGCCGATTACGCCATAAAAGTTGAAAATCACTACTCCAGGCAGGCCGACTACCACAAGCCGATGGATATGGAGTGGGCTAAAGATGGTATTGATGGCCAACTCTATATGGTACAGGCCCGCCCCGAAACGGTGGAGTCCCAGAGAACCGGCAATATTTTGCAAATTTACCACCTCAAAGAGAAGTCGCCCCTATTGGTGCACGGCCAAGCGGTGGGTACCCGTATTGGCGCAGGCAGGGTACGGATCATTAACGATATGAATGCTCTACATGATTTTCAGCCTGGCGAGGTGCTGGTTGCGGATACCACCACGCCAGATTGGGAGCCAATAATGAAAATGGCTGCGGCCATTATTACCAACCGGGGTGGCCGTACTTGCCACGCTGCAATCGTATCGCGGGAGCTGGGAGTACCGGCTATTGTCGGTACCGGTAATGGCACCCACCGGCTCAAAAATGGACAAGCCGTTACGGTCTGTTGCGCTGAGGGCGAGATTGGGAGTGTCTACAGTGGGGTGCTCGAATTTGAAGTCCAGCAAACAGACCTCAGTCAGCTAGCGCAACCTGAAACCCGCATCATGATGAACCTGGGAAACCCCGATCAGGCGTTTAGTCTGGCCTCACTGCCGGTGGATGGCATCGGCCTAGCACGGATGGAGTTCATTATTAATAACTACATCAAGGTGCACCCGATGGCTCTCATCCACCCGGAAAAAGTAGACGATGCGGTAGCTAGCGAGATCGCGGCACTCAGTAGCGCCTACCAAGACCCGATAGAGTTTTTTGTTAAAACCCTCGCTGAAGGGGTTGCCACCATCGCCTCGGCGGTCTATCCCAAACCCTGCGTGGTGCGCATGAGTGATTTCAAGAGTAATGAGTATGCCAGCCTGCTCGGTGGCGCAGTTTTTGAGCCACAAGAGGATAACCCGATGATCGGTTTTCGCGGAGCCGCTCGCTATACCCACCCCGCATATATGGAAGGCTTTGCACTGGAGTGTGCGGCGATGAAGCGGGTACGTGATGAAATGGGCCTGACCAATGTCAAGCTGATGATCCCCTTTTGCCGTCGGGTGGAGGAGGCCAAAAAGGTATTGGCCTCAATGGCTAAACAGGGGCTTGGCCGTGGTCAAAATGGGCTGGAGATATACGTTATGTGTGAAATACCCAATAACGTGATTCAAATAGATGCCTTTGCCCAACTGTTTGACGGTATCTCCATAGGCTCTAATGACCTGGCTCAACTGGTGCTGGGGGTGGATCGTGACTCAGAGATCGTCGCCTTCGACTTTGATGAGCGTGACCCCGGTGTGAAACAGATGATCCGCATGGCAGTCGAAGGCGCACGTCGCAACGGCTGCCACTCCGGTATCTGTGGCCAAGCACCCTCAGACTACCCGGATATGGCTGAGTTTTTGGTCTCCATCGGCATCGACTCCATCAGCCTCACGCCAGATACTGTTCTTTCCACGCTGCAGCACGTGCTGGCAGTAGAAGCGGGCTCACAGGGGAGTGTAGGAACCAGAGCCTCTTGTACCCCGTAAGATAAAACCCCCTTTGCCACTCAGCCAATACTGGGCACACCTAATAGCTTGAGTGCTTTGCGGATCTCGGCGGTGGCATCCTGCAACATGCGGATTGCTTTGGGATAGTCGGTTTCCGTGGCCGTTTTTCGTGCGGTGTCTGCCATTCGTTTTGCTTCATGTACATGGCGCATGGCGAGCATTCTGATCCCTTTGCTTGGGTTTTTCTGTTCAATTGCGATAGGTATCAGCTCTTCATAGCCAATATACTTGTTCAGCTCATATTTAAACTCCGCCTCGGGTGTATCAAGGTTGAGTTCATAGACGATTTTTCGCCCTGTCATCATTTGGCGAATTGCCGCCTGAATCATGTCCCGTGCGACACCCAGACTCTCATTTGCGCGGATGTAATCACCTTTACTCGCCTGCTGTTCCGCCTGCTGCTCCAGTCGCTTCACACTTTTATGATCGTAATTTACGCCGGCACCCATACCGTGTTGTGCGGTCAGCTTTTCGTAATTGCGCTTATGCAGATCTTTGGCAACGGCGACCTCTTCTTTTAATCCGGGGAATGCATTTTCCCATTTCATTTTCAACTCTTCGCTCGGCACCATGCGACCGGCCAAGTTGAACAGACGCAGTGCTTCACCCAGCGTGGCATCGGCCTCAAGAAGTTGATCACGGGCTATCTGCCTTTCGACTTTATCCAGTTTATTCGCCACATCTTTGAGGATTAACTTTGCTTCCTGGTTATCACTATTGGAGATGCGACGGCCTGACTTGGTCATCAACATCATGCGTGCAAAACGCAGCTTTCTCGCGACATCGACTTTATTGGCCGGTGCAACCACGGGTGCTTTATTAACTGAATATTCGGAGACCATGGCCTTCAACGCCTCGGCATTGGCCGGTGCTCTACCCATTCCTACTGGGGCACCGGCTGGCTCGGTCGGTGCCTGGGCCAGCACAATGGCGTTGTCAGAATTAAACTCTATACGTTCGATAGTGGGATAATTGGCGGTGGCCTTTTTAGCACCCAACTGTTCCATCAGAAAGGTATCGTGTCGTCCACCCAATGCCGCCACCTGCGCAACCGGCTTAGGCGGAGCAATAACTTCTGTCACCGCCACCTCGGTGGGGTGCTCTGCCCCGGCTTTTGCGGTAACACCACCACAACCGCTCAGTATGAAGAGCGTTGTGATAATTAAAATATTGGATTTTTTATACATTTTCGACATAACAACTACCTATAAGTCTCAATGGGAGGGCTTCACACCTCGAATCTACAAAACAGCTCACTATTGGAGGCTCTTGCTACAACGCTTGGTTATTTTTGTACTCAACCTGCCACATACTCCCTCTTTCTGTGGGAAAGCGCCTTGATTTGAGTCAAAACATAAACACGCTGAACAGTGACCAAAACAGTACTATTTGCGACCTTTCTTGCGATTTTCACGGCGTATGCGCGCACGCGGGGTATGTTTTTTGGGTGATCTGGCTTTACTTTTTCTCAGCTTCACCGGGTTGCGTTTGGTTTCGATGACCTCTTTGGCGCGGCGAATAATCGCGCGCTGCTCTGCTATGGGTGTCAGTCCAACCCATTTGCGGCAAAGGTTGACCTGTTTCTCGTCAAGTAACTCACAGCGCCCAGGACGCAGGCTGCGCTCTAACCAGATGTCGCCATATCGGACACGTACCAGGCGACTTACCGCAATGCCTTGTGACTCCCAAAGGCGGCGTACTTCACGGTTGCGCCCCTCTTTTAGCGTGACGTGGTACCAGTGGTTGGAGGCTTCACCGCCGCTGTCCATTATTTTTTCAAATTTGGCGAGCCCATCATCCAGCATCACACCCTGTAGCAGGCGTTGCGCCATCTCTTCAGTGACCTGGCCAAATACCCGCACCGCATATTCGCGTTCAATTTCTGACGAGGGGTGCATGAGGCGATTTGCCAGCTCACCGTCAGTGGTCAGCATGATCAAACCACTGGTGTTGATATCTAAACGGCCTACGGCGATCCAACTTCCTTTTTTCAGCTTGGGTAGCTTTTTAAAAATGGTTGGACGCTTTTCAGGGTCGTGACGGGTACAAACCTCGCCCACTTGCTTATGGTAGAGCAGTATTTGGCAGGGTTGCTGGATCAGCTTATCTTGGCTAACCGGCTGGCCATCTACTTGAACTCTATCTTCCGGGCCGATCTGATCACCCAGCACGGCGGTGCGACCATTCACCTTGATTTTTCCGTCGCTGATCAAGGTCTCTATGGCTCGGCGGGAGGCGATGCCAGCCCGTGCCAGAACTTTTTGTATTCTTTCACTCATTATTGTCTACCGTGGCAGGTTTTACCTGCCGTTGTCTCGCTGTTAATGCTCATCACTGATCGTATCCAGTTTTTGAGCCGCCATCAGTGATGGCAGTTGATCTGCATTTTGCAGATTGAAGTAATCAAGAAAAGTATCGGTTGTTGCATAGAGTGCCGGCTTTCCCGGAACCTCTCGCTGTCCAGCCACCCGCACCCACTCTCGTTCTGTCAGGGTTTTAATTATACTGCTACTAACGGCCACACCGCGAATATCTTCGATTTCAGCGCGGCTGATCGGTTGCCGGTAGGCGATTAACGCCAAGGTTTCCAGTAGTGCTTTGGAGTAGCGTGGTGGTCGCTCTTCCCAGAGCCGGGATACCCAAGGCGCAGCCTCTTGAGCGACTTGAAAGCGGTAACCCGTTGCGACTGTTTTCAGCTCCACGCCACGCCCTTGGTACTCCTGTTGTAGTGTTGCAAGGGCTTCGCGCACTTGGGCTTCACTGGGCTGCCACTCATCCGAGAAGAGCCGCGTGATTCGTTTGATACTGAGCGGTTGACCCGCTGCCAGCAGCATCGCTTCAATAATATTTTTGAGTGATGCGCTTGCGGTGGGCATCAAGCAATACCTTTTACGTGGATGTTCTCATAAGGCTCAACTTGCACTACCTCAATCAACTGCTCTTTGTGTAGCTCAAGAATCGCCAGCAACGTGACAATAAGGCCACCACGCCCTTCGCCCTGTTGAAACAGTTCACTAAAAGCGGTGAAGCTATGCGGGGTAACCCGTGCAAGAATAGCATTCATGCGCTCACGCACCGAGAGCCGTTCTCTCTCTATTGTGTGGTGAGTCGTGTGCGCGGTGCGTTGCACTACGTCACGAAAGGCTAAGAGAATGCTCTTTAACTCAACCTCTGGGTGCTGCTTCTGCTGCTGAAGGGGGGGTAGATCAATTTTCACCTCAAAAGTGTCGCGTTCCATGCGGGGAAGTTGATCCAGCGCTTCGGCGGCCTTTTTATAGCGTTCATATGCCTGTAGTCGCTGAACCAGCTCGGCCCGAGGGTCTACCTCATCCTGCGCTTCACTTTGTGCGGCAGGCGGCAGCAGCATGCGCGATTTAATTTCGGCCAGCATCGCCGCCATGACGAGATAATCCGCGGCTAGCGTCAGGTCAATCGCCTCCATCAACGCAACGTATTTCATATATTGGCGAGTCACCTCGGCAATGGGAATATTCAATATATCGAGATTGTGGCTACGAATCAGGTAGATCAGCAGATCCAGCGGCCCCTCAAAGGTCTCTAAAAAAACCTCCAGTGCATCAGGTGGTATAAAGAGCCCTTTCGGCAGACGCACGACCGGCTTGCCATTCACCTTCGCCAGCAACGCCTCTGCGGGTGGTGCAACCAGGCTGTTCATTTGAGTCGCCTCAGGTTAACGATATAGGCCCATCGCCTGGCGCACCTCTGCCAAGGTTTGGCGTGCAACGCTTCGCGCTGCTTCAGCACCCTCTTCAAGTATATTACGCACCAGGTCGGGCTGCTCTTCAAATCCTTTGGCTCGCTCTTGAATGGGGGCCAGTTCAGCCTGAACCGCTTCAATAATCGGCGCTTTGCAATCAACACAACCAATGCCCGCGCTACGACAACCCTTATCAGCCCACTCTTTGGTCTCTTCAGATGAGTAGACTTCATGCAGCTGCCACACCGGACAATCTTCTGGGTTACCCGGATCATTGCGGCGCACACGCTTGGTGTCGGTGGGCATGGTGCGTACTTTTTTGGCAATTGCATCGATATCATCACGCAACGAGATGGTATTGCCATATGATTTGGACATTTTCTGTCCATCCAGCCCAGGCATTTTCGAGGCGGCGGTGAGCAGTGCCTGTGGCTCTGGCAGAATAATTTTAGAGCCGCCCTCCAGATAGCCCATCAAGCGTTCACAGTCTGCCAGGGTGATGTTTTGTTGGTCGCCCAGCAGGGCTTGTGCGGTGGCCAGTGCATCGACATCACCCTGTTCTTGGTAGCCTTTGCGTAATTTATGGTAGAGCTTACTGGCCTTTTTACCCATTTTGCTGGCCGCTTGCTCCGCCCGCTCTTTAAAGTCTGGCTCACGACCATAAAGGTGGTTAAAGCGGCGGGCCACTTCCCGCGTTAACTCCACATGGCAAACCTGATCTTCGCCCACCGGCACATGTCCCGCCTTATAGATGAGGATATCCGCACTCTGTAACAGCGGATAACCCAGAAAACCATAGGTTGCCAGATCTTTTTCACGCAGCTTTTCCTGCTGGTCTTTATAGGTAGGCACTCGCTCCAACCAGCTCAGAGGGGTCATCATCGAGAGCAATAGATGTAATTCAGCGTGTTCTGGCACTTGTGACTGCACAAATATCCGGGCATCTTTTGGGTTTACCCCCGCCGCCAGCCAATCAATCGCCATCTCAATACAGCTATTCTGAATGTTTTTTGGGTTTTCATACTCGGTGGTCAGCGCATGCCAATCGGCTATAAAAAAGAAGCACTCATACTCATGTTGCAGTGCCAGCCAGTTTTTAAGTACGCCGTGGTAGTGACCAAGATGAAGCTTTCCAGTGGGTCGCATTCCAGAAAGGACTCGCTGATTTTTCATTATGAAATTTTACCTTTGTTATACCCTCATTCGCAGATCAAAACGCATAGGCTGCACAACCGCTTGATGCCACATCATCTCTTTCTGAAAATTAGGGTTATAAATTAAATACTTTGAAGATAATCTGTTCGAAAAATTGCACCGGCACACCCAATACGTTACTAAGCAGGCCACTTATCAGCAGCACCAGCAGTACAATAAAACCATAGGGCTCGAGCTTGGCAAATGTGTATGAAAGTGGGCCAGGCAGCAGGCTTTCAATAATTCGGCCACCATCAAGGGGCAGGATCGGTAACAGGTTGAGTACCATCAATATCAGGTTGAAGGTAATACCCACTATCCCCATCAACACCAGTGGTGTGGCAAACCAGGCAGCATCCCCCCCTAGGCTGAGGCCGATTTTTGCCATCAGTGCCCAAAACAGTGCCATCAAAAGATTGGCCGCAGGTCCCGCCACGGCAACCAATGCCATATCACGCTTGGGGTTTTTCAGGTTTTCCCAGGTGACCGGGACCGGTTTTGCCCAGCCGAAAATAAACCCTCCCAGCATCAGCAACACCAGAGGAACCAGGATGGTGCCGATAGGGTCAATATGTTTAATGGGGTTTAAGGTCAACCGACCCAGCATTTTTGCCGTTGGGTCACCCAGCAGCTTGGCAACCCAGCCATGGGCCACTTCGTGGAGTACAATTGCAAATAACAGCGGCAATATGGAGATTGCAATGGTTTGGGGTATCGAGAGTCCTAACATCGGGAAATTATACCTAGATAAGCGGGTGCTTGTTAGTACTTATTGCGCGCCGATGTACGATCATTAGTCAATTACACCGTTCACGTCACCCTGCCCCTGGCGGAGCAGTATCGGCAGCTCCTCTTCGAGGCCGATGACCGTGGTGGGTTCAAAACCACAAAAACCCCCATCAATCACTAGCTCTAGCCGGTGTTCTAGGGTTTGTCGAATATCGTAGGGGTCGGTCAACGGCAACTCATCTTCGGGTAAGATCAGTGTGGAACTCATCAACGGTTCGCCCAGGCTTTCAATAATCGCCTGTGCAATACGGTTATCCGGAATACGCAGGCCGATGGTTTTTCGCTTGGGGTTTTGGAGCCGTCGCGGTACATCTCGGGTGGCAGGTAAAATAAAGGTAAAAGGGCCTGGGGTTAAGGTTTTAATGAGCCGAAATGCGCTATTACCCACTTTGGCGTAGGTTGATATTTCAGTAAGATCGCGGCAGACAATGGTAAAGTTATGCTCTTTGTCGACACGACGAATATCACGAATAGTATCCTGAGCCGCCTTGTCTCCCAGACAACAACCCAGCGCGTAACCCGAATCTGTCGGATAAGCGATAACCCCGCCACGTTGAAGAATATCGACTGTTTGGCTTATCAGACGATTTTGCGGGTTATCTGGGTGAATTTGAAAGAATTGACTCATTTAAAATTTGCCACTTAAATAATATTGTAAAAACAGTGAAAACAGCGCTGCCACTCTAAGGAAGCTCTGCTGGACACCCCGACATTGGGCGACCCTGTTGCAGCCCCCAACTTTCCCAAATCGCAGTGCAATCATCGGGCAGTGGAGCGAGTCGACCCAGCTCGACCCAGCGATTTTCCGGGCCATGATAATCCGAGCCTACCGATGCCAGCAACCCCATCTGATTGGCGAGATTTGCCATGGTAAAAGACTCATCTTTGGAATGACTACCACACACCACTTCCAATCCAACGCCGCCACACTCTTTAAATTCGCCCAGCATTCGACGGCGTTTGGTGGCGGTCATAGCGTAACGTGCCGGATGGGCTACAACGGCTTGCCCACCGGAATCGACAATCCATTTTAAGCCATCTTCAAAATCGGCCCACTGACTAGAGAGAAAGCCTGGACGGCCTTTTTTAAGATAGCGGGTAAAAGCCTCTTGCATCCCCTTCACATACCCTTGTTGTAATAGAAAACGTGCAAAATGTGTGCGACTCAACAGCTTTCCCTTTGCCAGTGCCGTTACGCCAGCCAGTACATCGGGGATATTGGCTTTGCTCTCCAGACGACGGGCGATCTCTTCGCCTCGCCACTGGCGATATATTTGCAACTGAGCCAGTCCATCACGCAATGCGGGGTATTCAGGGTCAATACCCAGCGCCACTATATGCAGTGTCTGGTTATTCCAGCTCACAGAGAGCTCGAGGCCATTAATCAGCTCGATGCCATGTTTTTTCGCCTCTACCCTCGCCTCATCCAGCCCCGCTGTGGTGTCGTGGTCAGTTAACGCCAGTACATCAACTTCTTGCAGCGCCGCATGTTGAATCAGTTCTTGGGGGGTTAAGGTGCCATCTGATGCGGTGGAGTGACAGTGTAGATCGTATTTTTTTGACATGACACTATTGTAACTCAACCGAGCACAACCGTGTTGTGGATAGTGATAAAAATATTGGAGTAATTCTAAATTGAAATATTGGGCGATAGGTTATGCAGATATTCTGGAAAACTAATCCTGTGAGACAATCGCCATAATGCGTTGAGTTATCTTTTCCAGCGGCAGCTCTTCGTCGGTTGCACCGCGTTTTACCGCTTCACCAGGCATGCCCCACACCACCGATGTTTTTTCATCCTGAGCGATACAGTAAGCGCCTCGATCATGGAGCCTCTTCATGCCGTCTGCACCATCGGCCCCCATACCCGTCAGCATAATAGCGACCGCTTTTTTACCCACATGCTCGGCCACCGAGTCAAACAGCACTTCAACTGAGGGGCGGTGACGGTTTATTTTTTCATCACTACCTAAACGACACACAAAGCCTTCACTGCTCTTTTCAACTCTTAAATGGCTGTTACCCGGCGCGACATAGACATGTCCTGGCAGAATTTTTTGACCCTCTTCCGCCTCACACACCGCCACGGAGCAACAGCCATTCATGCGGCGTGCAAAAGGACCACTAAATGCCTCGGGTATGTGTTGTGCTATCACCACCGGGGGTGAGTCAGCGGGAAGACGAATCAGCACCTCTTTTAAGGCTTCTGGCCCACCCGTTGATGAGCCGATGGCAATCATGCGGTTGGTGAATTTAAAGCTACGTTTGCACTCAACCGGGGCTCTTAATGCAGACTCCTTTGCCGTATTTTGATGGTGTCGCAGGTTGGCGGTTGCCGCCGATTTCACCTTCTCAATAATATCTTGGCTAAATGCAGCCAAGCCTTCACGCAGGTCAATTTTTGGTTTGGCAATGTAATCAATTGCCCCAAGTTCCAGGGCTTCAAGGGTGACATCAGCACCTTTTTCGGTAAGGGTGGAGATCATCAACACCGGCATTGGCCGCAGGCGCATCAGATTACGCAAAAAGGTGATGCCATCCATCTTTGGCATCTCAATATCCAATGTAATCACATCAGGATTGAGTGCCTTTATCTTCTCTCTTGCAATTAATGGGTCACCCGCAGTGCCAATCACTTCCACGCCGGGGTCCGCATTCAGGATTTCACTCAGTATTTGCCGAACAAGTGCTGAGTCATCAACAATCAATACTTTTATTTTATTATTAGAATCCGTCATTTAAAATAACTCAACATCACCACCCACTGGCTTTTCCTTGAGTGATTCTTGATAATCCACTTCACGCCGTATAATGGTATCGTTATGCATGCTCTGAAATTTCTTCATTTTTGCCCGCCCGGTCAGTGGAAAGTAAATCACCTTTCTGGGGTAGATGTCGCCCAAGTCCTGAGCATGAATATTCAGTGATTCCGTCTTCAGGTAGTCGATTACAAATTCAATATTACGCTCACCGACATTAGACATGTTTTTGACGATTTTTCCGCCGCCAAACAGTTTTATTTCCAGGTTGCGCCGTTCGCCACCATTTTTAAGAATCTCATTAATCAGGTGCTCCATGGCAAAATTACCATAGCGGTTGGCCTCACTCAGCCAGCTCCCCTTGCGGCTACTACTTGAACCCGGCAGCATGAAGTGATTCATACCGCCAATACCAAAAATTTTATCCCGGATACAAGCAGAAACACATGAACCCAAAACGGTTGCCACTAGCTCGTCATGGGTGGTGACATAACACTCTCCGGGTAAAATTTTTGCGACATATTTTCCATGGTATTTATCCCAATATCGATTGACACCTTCAAAACCAGGCAAGGGGTCAAGCATTGGGTGAGTGGGGTTTTTGAATCCATTATCCGTCACAATTACACTTTCTTCTGGTAGATTGTTCCACCTAACGCATCAAAGCGGTCGCTGATTTGAAATAGAGTTTCAGAGTGCCCGATAAACAGGTGTCCCTTGCTCACTAGTATGTCGGCATATTTATCAAACAACTTAACCTTGGTCGGCTTATCAAAATAGATCACCACGTTACGACAAAAAAGCAGATCGAATGACTCCTGCATGGGCCACTGTTGCAATAGGTTCAGCTGATCAAAGTTGATGATCTCTTGCAGCTCGCGACGCACCTTAACCATACCACTTTTTTCACCTTTGCCTTTTACAAACCAGCGTTTAATCAGCTCCTGTGAGAGGCCTTCAATGCGATCTGCGGTATAAATTCCGCTAGCCGCCTTTGCGATGACATTGGTATCAATGTCGGTGGCCAGGATAGTCACATCCCAGCCCGGGTGGTTTTCAAAGAATCGCTTTACGGTAATCGCCAGTGAGTAAGGCTCCTCTCCCGTCGAACAGCCCGCAGACCAGATGCGAATCTTGCGACTCTGCTGATTATTAGCCAGCAACTGGGGAAGTAATTTATCGTAAAGGTATTCAAAATGGTGCTTTTCTCGAAAAAAAGCGGTTAAATTTGTCGTCACTGAGTTGATGAAATTGACGAGCTCATTTTCATCCGTTCCAATTAACTGGATGTAGTGGGTAAAGCTATCAATTTTCAGGGCGCGCAGGCGGCGTGCCAAACGCCCATACACCATATTGCGCTTAGCGTCGGTCAGCACAATACCCGTCTGCTCACTGACAATCTTTGTTAACTGCTCAAACTCTCTATCGCTCAGATCAAACTCGTGACCATCCTGATCAGATCTAGAACTCTTCCCATTCATTATCATCTTCCAAGCTCATGTTAACGTTACGTATAGGCGCAGTGGCCTGTTTGACTACTGGCTTGTGCACTGCAGGCGTTGGTGTGGCAATAGAGGGGGCCGTTTTGATGGGTGTCGCATCGTCCTCTTCATCACCCATATCCCTTAGTTTGAATACGCGAACCATCTGGTCCAGTGAGTGACACTGTTCATCCAGAGACTCACTTGCTGCTGCGGCCTCTTCCACTAGGGCTGCATTTTGCTGGGTCGCCTCATCCATGTGTGTGACCGCTTTATTAACCTGCTCGATACCTTGCGATTGCTCCTGACTTGCGGCGGCAATTTCAGCAATAATAGTACTCACCTTCTTCACCATGGTGACAATCTCTTGCAATGTATTGCCCGATTCATCAACCAGCCGCGTACCATCCTCAACCTTGGAGACACTGTCTTTGATCAAGGTTTTGATCTCTTTCGCTGCGGCGGCACTGCGCTGCGCCAGATTGCGCACTTCGGATGCCACCACTGCAAAGCCTCGCCCCTGCTCACCTGCTCTGGCCGCTTCAACCGCCGCATTCAGTGCTAACAGGTTAGTCTGGAAAGCAATTTCATCGATAACGCCAATAATGTCAGAAATTTTCTTACTGCTGTCGTTGATTTCGGCCATGGCTTCAATGGCGTGGTTAACCACTTCCCCACCCTTCTCTGCCTGCTGGCGTGTGGTTGCGGCTAATGTATTAGCCTCCCGCGCATTATCTGCATTCTGTTTGACGGTGCTGGTCAGCTGTTCCATCGATGAGGCGGTCTCTTGCAGTGATGCCGCCTGCTCTTCGGTTCGCTGACTTAGATCGGTATTCCCCTGGGCGATCTCGGATGAGGCGGTCGAGATGTTTTTCGATGAGCGGCGTATTTCAGAAACCGTCGATTGCAGCGTTGCGATTGAGCCGTTAATCGCCTCCTGAAGAACGGCGTATTCGCCTTTGTACTCTCCATCCATGAGTTGTGTTAGATCATTTTCTGACATGCTCTGAACAATGCGCATGGTTTCACGCAGAGGGGTTATCACTGCATCCAGCAGCTGGTTAACACCCTCACCCAGGCCCTGCATAAATCCTTGGTATGCTGAGGTGTCAATACGCTCATCAACCGCACCGTTAATGGCATCATTAATCAGCTTTTCGATCTGACGCTGCGCATCCATCTCTTCTGTGATGTCGACCCACTCCAGCGCACAACCGATCTGTTGACCCTGTGGATCGATAATAGCGCTCAATGTCAGCTTGAACTCGACTGTGCCAACTTTAATATTACTGGCGTGCGGCATTTTTGATGGATCGGTAATCAAGGCACGTTGATGTGCCGGATTTTTATGAAATTGATCGAAGTTCGACCCCACAATACTACGCGCATCAAAATGGGGGAAAAACTGGCGCAGTGTCTCTTGATGACGAGTGAGAAGCTGAATAACTGCCGGGTTAGCATAAGTAATATCCCCCGACATATCGCACATCATCATGGCGGTGGTTGAGCCTTCAACAGCAGAGGTGAGGCGAGCGACTTCGAGCTCTCGGGCGCGCAACTCGGTGACATCCTCCCACTCCAGTGTACAGCCAACATATTCGCCATCAAGGTTATGTATCGCATTGACTAAAATATGAAAAACCAGCTCACCCACATGAATATCGGTATCGAAAGGTAAGTTGCCTGGATCATCCAGAATTCGCCGCTGATGGGAAGGGTTCTTGTGGAAGTCATCAATACAGACACCCACCAAGTCGTTAAAATCGATACGCGGATAAAGTGCACTCAGTGGCTCTTTATATTTGGAGATCAGTCGCACTGTCGAGTCATTGGCATAGGTGATTACCAAGTCCCGATCGATCATCATCATCGCGGTTTGTGCACGATCGATGGCGCGCTGTAGACGTTGAGCCTGCTCCTCTTCAGCACGTTGTTTGGTGACATCATGCCACTGCACAATGTAGCCGGTTTTTTCACCCTTTTCGTCATAGAGTGGGCGGGTTTCATGCTCAAACATAAAGGGGCCGGGCGTGATGAAACCATTGCGCTTTGAACCCGGGCCAAGCCCCGCCAGCAGTGCCTTAATGGCGGCCGGGTCTTTGTGATAACGGTGAATACTGCCACCCACCACTTCGTCCGCTTTGAAGCCAGGCAAGTATTTTCCAAGCTCAGACTCGAGGCCGAGTAGCGTTTCACGTGCTCTTTTATTAACAAATACGATATTTTCATCAATATCTGCCAGCATAATGTTCATCGGCGAATGCTCTAGGATGTCATTTATCAATCCCGTCTGCGCCATTAAGTTGTCATTTTTGGTAGCCATTTCTACCGCCCCCTCTTTGTGTGCTTCAGTCGTGGTTTTAATAACCACATTCAATGTGTCAGTCCAAACGGCGGCAACCTCACCACGCCACAACTCGCCTGCCATCTCCCCCATTACGTCATGCAAAGTAGAAGCCACTTTTGGGTAGTGTTCTGCGGCTACTCCATACTGCTGATACTGCACGCCCATTGCTTGTAATGCCGCAACTCTAGCGTCAGGTTTGTTAAAATTATTGATAAGCTGTGAAAGTACGGTGGTCAGCTCGGTTTTTTGTAAATCGATCGCAACGCTTTGTAGCTGCGCTTTAATTTCTGGGTATCGAGCAAACAGCGCTTCATAAAAACGCGTCACCAGCTCGTCTGTCCGCTGTGACAAGGCGGCAAAACTGGCCGCAATCAACTCAAACTTTTCCCCTTCGTTTGGCGCGGTTTTTTTTCTTGCTGTGCGGCGTCGGTTTGCGGGGGTTCGCTTTCGCGCCGTGGCACGACGTTTGGGTGGCGTGGCAGCGGTTGATATTGGCTGCTCTGCACTCGGCTCTGCCACGGCTTTTTGTGTGCTCTTTTTTTCACCTGGCTCACGCGCTGTGGCGACACTCTCCTGAAGCGCTTCAAAGTCGTCATCATGCATCCAGGAGAGCGGATCGAAGCCTATTTTGCTGGTTTTTTTTGTCGCCATTAGAGGGTTCTCCCCTGCAACAGATCATCTGCCAAAAGCCGATAATCTTCAGCGCCCCGGCTGGTGGCGCTGTATTCAAAAATGGTTTTTCCAAAACTGGGGCTCTCTGCCAATGCCACACATTCATGGATCGACGTGGCTAATAGCTGCCCTGAAAAATACTCCTGCAATTTGAGTAAAACCTCTTTTGAAAGCTTGCGACGACTGTGATAGCGCGTCATCACAAAGTGTTTGGTAAATTTGCGTTTTAAAGCCGCTTCCAGACGAATAAAAATTGAGAGCATTCGCGACACACCGTGCAGTGCCAGGTAGTCACTCGAAACAGGGATAATGACCTCTTTTGCTGCAAACAGCGCATTCATGCTTAAAACACCGGATGACGGTGGGCAGTCCATCAAGATAAAATCATAATCCACCTCTTTGAACTTGAGTGCATCATGCAGTCGCCAACCCAGGCGGCTTTGGTTGTCGTGCTTGAGTGATTCAACCTCTGCCAGCGACCTGCCGGCTGCAATGAAATCAATCCCTTTTCGTACATTGACCCGCACCTCTGGGATGGTAGCCTGCTCCATAAATACGTTATCAATTCCCTGTTTACCCTCTCTGTAACCAAAACCTAAACCGAGCTGTGCTTGTGGATCCAAGTCGATAACCAGTATGCGTTGATCACGCTTAGCCAGTGCATGGGCCAGGTTAAGTGTTGTGGTTGTTTTACCCACCCCCCCTTTCTGGTTCATTACGGCAATAATCCGCACCGCTTATTTCTCGCTGGCGACACTGTCCAGAACACTCAATTCACGGGAATTAAGCAGTTTGTCTATATCCAGCATGATCACCATTTTTTCATCGATGGTGGCCAACCCTTTAACAAATTCGGCATTTATTTCATCACCAAACTCGGGCGCAGGCTTTAATTCGTCAGCACTGATACTGTAGACATCCGACACACCATCAACAACGATACCCATGGTGCGGTTTTTACTGGTTGATGTAACTTTCAACACCACCACCACGGTGGTCGGGCCATATGCCAGCTTTTCAAGGTTGAATCGCATACGCAAATCGATAATGGGCACGATAGTGCCACGCAAATTAATCACCCCTTGGACATAGTCAGGTGTATTAGGAATGCGTGTGGCATTATCCCACCCCTTGATCTCTTGTACCCTCAAGATATCAACGCCATACTCTTCGCCCGCAAGCATAAAAGTCAGGTACTGCTCATGGCCGTCGCCATCGGCAATAATACTGTCGCTATCAAGTAATTGTGCGGTATCCATAAACTTTTCCTCAGGCGACTGCGCCATCGCTAAATTTCTTTTGTGCAGAGTTGGAGAGGTCAATCAAACCACCAATATCCATAATCAACGCCACCGTGCCATCGCCTAATATTGTGGCACCGGAGACCCCTTCAACCTGTTTGAAGTTCGACTCCAGGCTCTTGATGACAACCTGCTGTTGCCCCAGCAAATCATCCACAAACAGGCCCACTTTTTGACCATCACCCTCCACAACTACCAGCAACCCTTTTTCAAGATCGGTGCTGTCAGGCTTTGAGCCAAAGAGGTTGTAGAGGCGAATAATGGAGATATAATCATCACGCAAGCGATACACTTCTGCTCTGCCTGCCAAACGATTAACCGCTTGTTTAGTTATCTGTAACGACTCCACAATGGAGATAAGCGGAATAATGTAGACCTCTTCGCCCACGCGCACTAACTGCCCGTCGAGAATGGCCAGCGTCAGTGGTAAGCGAATACTGAAGGTGCTACCAACGCCTTCGCGGGAGGCGATTTCAATAGCACCACCTAGCGCCTTAATGTTTTTCTTGACCACATCCATACCCACACCACGGCCAGAGACATCACTGACCACTTCGGCAGTTGAGAAGCCGGGGGCGAAAAGAAGGTCGAAAATCTGCGCATCGTCAGTAATATCAGAGGGTGAATTGATGATGCCGCTCTGCACCGCTTTTTCGAGAACACGTTGCTTGTTAATACCCGCACCATCATCGGATATTTCGATAATGATATTGCCACCTTTATGGTAAGCATTTAACTGAAGTGTGCCGACCGGGTCTTTGCCAGCGGCAATTCGATCTTCAGGGCTTTCAATGCCATGGTCGAGTGCATTTCGTACTAGGTGAACCAAAGGATCACCTATTTTCTCCATCACTGTTTTATCAAGTTCGGTCTGCTCACCTGACATTTTAAGGCTAACTTTTTTACCCATTTTCTGGGTAAGGTCGTGAACCAGGCGCGGAAAACGATTAAACGAAAAACTGATCGGCAGCATACGAATTCGCAGTACATTCTCCTGCATTTCGCGGGTATTACGCTCAAGCTGTGCGAGGCCATTACGCAGCTTCTCCAGCTTGCTCATATCAAAATCTTCACCCAACTGACTCAGCATTGACTGCGTGATAACCAGCTCTCCAACCAGATTGATTAACGCATCAACCTTATCGGTGCCCACTCGAATCGAGGTTGCCTCAGTTGATTTAGCCGCGCGTTTTGCAGCGGGCTTTTTAGCCGCTGGCTGCTCTTTTTTGGGCGCTGCCTCTTTTACTCCTGCCGCAACCGGCGCTTCCGCAACAGCAACCACCGGTTCAGCATCTGGCCTGATCGCTGTTATTTCCAGGTCACACTCATCATCAACCCAAGAGAAAATCTCTTGCACCTGATCTTCTGTCGCATCTGTTGTGAGTTTGATCTCCCAGCTTAAATAGGCATCTTCTGCAAGATGGTCTTCAAAACCAGGCAGCGCCTCAATATCGACCTTCACCTCTAACGAGCCTAAGCCTTCAAGCTCACGAAACATCAACACCGGGTCGTTGCCCGTACGCAGCATATCCGGGTGGGGTGAAAATTTAATCAGCCATCCGGTTGCTGTCGGCAGCTTATCTTCCGGGGGCGTTATGGCATCTGCACTCTCAGCTGTTGCTGGGCTGTCCACCTCACTACCGAGCATTTTTTCCAGCTCTTTCTGTACACTGGCAACCCGCTCTTCGTCGTAACTGCCCTCATCCTGCAGCGCATTGATCATATCTCGCAGACAATCGACGGAAGCCAGCAGCGCCTCAATAGCCGGCGTGGTGACATCACGCTCTCCCGCTCGCATTTGGTCTAGCAGTGTCTCTAACACATGGGTAAAGGATGCAATATCATTAAACCCAAACGTTCCACTGCCCCCTTTTATGGAGTGGGCGGCCCTGAATATAGTGTTGATCACTTCGGGGTCTGCCTCACCCACATCAAGGTTAAGCAGCGAGGACTCCATAATGTCGAGCCCCTCAAGGCTCTCCTCTATGAAGGTCTGTTTGAATTGTGATAGATCAATGCTCACGGCAATATCAACCTAAGACACGTTTAATCGTTGAAAGTAGCTGCTCAGGGTTAAATGGTTTGACCAGCCACCCGGTTGCACCTGCCGCTTTTCCCTGAACCTTTTTATCGCCCCCCGCCTCAGTTGTTAAAATAAGGATTGGGGTGAATTTAAAGTTTGCGAGTCCTCTTAACTCTTTCGTCAGGGTTAAGCCATCCATGTTTGGCATATTGACATCCGTTATTACCAAGTTAAAAGATTGCTTTTTGGCAATATCCAGTGCATTTTTTCCATCAACCGCTTCGACCACTTCGTGGCCTGCACTCTTCAGAGTAAAGGCGACCATTTGACGCATAGATGCTGAATCATCAACTGCGAGTATTTTTGCCATTTTTTAAATTCCTCATAAAACTCAGCTTTTCAGCCTTGATAGTCAACGTTATTCCGCAAGCCCCAGCGCACCGTCTAATCCCACTAAACTGGCTGAACGGAGTAGATTTTCTGATGGATTTTTCCAATGAAAATCAAGGCCTGAGCTGTTGATTTTCTGATAAAACGAGAGCAATAGCTGTAAACCTGAAATATCGATACGTTCTACTTCACTCACATCAAACTCAATCGATTTTTTTTCATTGATAATCATTTCCAGCTCAGTGTAAAACTCACTGACTCGCGAAATATCCAATATTTCGCCGCAATTAACGGTTAATATTTCGGCATCACCCACCTGCTCACCCTCGTTTTGCTTAGTTATTTCAGACGCTTCTGACCCACTACAAATCACTCACTCTCTTATCGTTTTAAATAGAAATAGCTTTAGCCCTATTCAGATATATATATCAACCCCTTGCTGGGTATTTATATCGATAACACCTCGAGCGATGGTTTCATCATGGGCAAGCTGCTCACCTTGCAAGTGAGCCGTATTGCTCGCTGATTCGTGCTGCTCACTGCTTTGCTGCTCTGATTGGTCGGAAACATGGGTATCATTCAGCGCAATACCACTCTCTGCCAACATCTCCCTCAGCCGTGGCAGGGCGCTCTCTAACGCCTCTTTTGCTTGTGAGTTATGCACATTAAATGCCACGCTTGCCTGATCATCAGCCAGTGATATCTTTATTTCGATAGAACCCAAACTGGCCGGGTTTAATTTAATCGCCGCCTCTTTTATTTGGGCATTCATCATCCAGACCACTTTTTCAGATACCGCGTTACCCCAGCGTGGGTGTGGTACCGGCAGACTAATATGGGTAGTGACCGCCTGTTGCGAGGTGAGCGGCGAGGATAGGGTGGTATACCCATCACCCTCCCCACTCACTTCACTGAGCAGAGAGCGGCTCAACTGCTCAGTTGAGCGACTGACACGAGAGTCAAGTGAGCGCCGGTCTGTTGCCAACTCCTGGCGCAATACGGAGAGCGTGGCCATCAGGCGATCATGCTGCTGCGCTTTATTTCCGAGGCCTGTCTCAAGTGAAGTCGCAAGGGTGCTATCACCCTTAGTGGCCACTTTATCGACACTATTATTGCGGCTATCGTGTAATTGTTGCGCTCGATATTGTGTCGCAGATACCGTTGCAGAGTGACCACTCGCCTGGAGATTAACCCGCTGCTCACGCTGGGGGTTCTTAGCGGCTGTCTCGGCGGCCATCCCCTCCGTAGTAAGTACCGCCTGTTCTTTAGCAGCAGCACGCCCACTCACCAGCTGCCCATTGACTACGGTAATGTTTTTCAACGTCACATTTAACAGTGTTGGATGCCCTTCTACCGTCGGGCTACTCTTTAACAGTGCAGCCATTTCAGGCAGTTGCAACATAAGCTCATCAAACTGTTCGGGGGGTAGTTCATCAACTTTTTTCAACAGTGACGCTGTTGATTGCTCCTCTGAAGAGGGTGGCAACTGATTGCCGCTTTGGAGTGGAAGTTGCCGACCCTCCATTGCACCCTCAAGCTCATCTGAGTTAGAAAAAAGCGCGCGCAATTCTGTCACGAGCTGCTCAAAGTCATCCTGCTCCGGCGTGGTTACAGCGTCACGAACTGCTGCAACTGATTCAGGCTGCTTTTGTGCAACCACACCCTCTTCCAGGATTTGTGCAAACAATCCACTTTGACCACCCTTCTGCTCAGGTGCCGATAAAATACCCGCCGCTGGGGTATTCGTCGTTGGTGTGAGCTGTTCTGGCATAGTGACCTCTGATCAGATGATAATGCCTAGCATCTTTCACTATTCATGCCACACTTGGTCAAAAAGGCGAATTCAAGCATAAAAAAAGCCCGTGCTAGCGGGCTTTTTAGTGGTTAAGTCGAACATCCGTTAATCCAACATAATCTGGCCACGATAACTGCTGTGTGAGCGTTCATCACACTCCTTTTGATCACGCTTGCTCTCTTGTGCCTGCTCTTTAGTGATATGTTGCTCGATCACTTTATCAATCGCCTTTGTTTTGGTTCGCTTGGTAAACCACTCGCGGCGCTTGGCCTCAACCTCCAGAGTCGTTGAGCCAATCACCCTGTTTTGCTCTTCTATTCCGAGATCGAGTTGAGAGATAAAAGCACGGTAGCTCTGCATCTGAGCGACTGAAATTCCATTGCTGGCACGTTGATCAAACTGTTGCTGGTATTCGTTGCGGTACTCCATCAACTGTCGCAGCCGCCCTTTATGCATCTCCAGCTGCTGCTGGCAATGCCCGAATGCCTGAATGGCCTTATGCTCTTCAGACTCGGCAATCTTCACAACCGATGCTAAGCGTACTGATTTTTTCATTGTGGCCATTCACCCCGAATAGTTCTAAAGAAAGCTACCGAAAACCAAGAGCAATTTTCACACCATTTAAGACCTTTGCACGAAAAATAGTTTTTGTTCCAGCAAGGAAAAAATGATCAAAAAACCGTAGTTTACTGGTAGTAAATGGGGATTTTGAGGCCATTTTTAATGCGGCTGGGGCATAAAATATAAATCGTGCAAAGATCTCCATTTGATTGCTAACAACGCTTTAATCTACCCTACTGCATCGTTCTTCTAGCAAAAAACATTAGAAAAAAGGACTTAACCCCGTGTAAAATCCCTCCATGGCAAAACTGATACTTTTTAATAAACCTTATGGTGTTCTCAGCCAATTTTCTGATAGTGAGCACGGCACTGCGCTCTCCGCATATATTAGTATAGACAATGTTTATCCGGCTGGGCGACTGGATAAAGAGAGTGAGGGATTACTGTTACTAACCGATTGTGGTGCACTGCAACACCAGATCTCTCACCCGAAAAGAAAAACAGAGAAGACCTACTGGGTACAGGTTGAGGGAATCCCCACACAAGCGGCACTCTCTACACTGTGCAAAGGTGTCGTACTTAAAGATGGCATTACCTTGCCCGCGAAAATCCAGGCGATTGATGCACCCACTCTTTGGCCGCGAAACCCACCCATCCGTGAACGCGCCAACATCCCGACGCAATGGTTGGAGATCAAGATTCGTGAAGGCCGAAATCGCCAGGTGCGGCGAATGACGGCTGCGGTAGGCCACCCCACACTGCGCTTGGTGCGCTACGCCGTAGGTGAGTGGACGCTGGACAATATCGAACCAGCACAGCACCGCACTCTCGATATTAAAATGCCCCCAGTCAAGGGGCAACAAAATAAAAAACCGCCAAAACAGCGCACAAAAAGAGCGACAGTCAACCTCTGGAATAGACATGAACGAACACAATAATAACCAACAACGCGTAATTATCGGCCTCTCTGGTGGTGTCGACTCCTCTGTGAGCGCCTTGCTGCTACAGCAACAAGGCTACAGCGTTCAGGGGTTGTTTATGAAAAATTGGGATCAAGACGATGAGGGTGACTATTGTGACTCCGCGCAAGATTTAATTGATGTCAAAAAGATTTGCCAACAACTTGATATCCCCCTCTTTCCACGCAACTTTGTAAAAGAGTACTGGGATAAGGTGTTTAGTTATTTTCTTGAAGAGTACCGTGCCGGTCGAACCCCCAACCCCGATGTAATGTGTAACAAAGAGATTAAATTCAAACTCTTCTTGCAGCACGCCCTCGAACTGGGAGCCGACTACATTGCAACAGGCCATTACGCCGGCATTGAAGAGCGTGACGGCTACTTTCGTCTCATGAAAGCCTTTGATAAGAACAAAGATCAAACCTATTTTCTGTATACACTGGGGCAAGAGGCTCTCTCACGCACCCTCTTTCCACTCAATGATATTGATAAGCCAGAAGTACGTCGTATTGCTGAAAAACACCGTTTCATCAACGCCCGCAAAAAAGATAGCACCGGCATCTGCTTTATTGGTGAGCGCAATTTTCGTGAGTTCCTCAGTCGTTATTTACCCGCCCAGCCCGGTGAAATGCTCACTCCCGAAGGTGTTTCGATGGGAGAGCACCAAGGGTTGATGTACTACACCCTAGGCCAACGACAAGGATTAGGCATCGGTGGATCTCATGACAACAGTGGTGAGCCGTGGTTTGTGGTGGGTAAAGATATGGAAAATAATAGCCTCATCGTTGCCCAGGGCCACGATCATCCGTGGCTCTTCAGCCGTCGACTTGAAGCAAACCAGCTGCACTGGTGCACCGGTATCACACCGAGCATACCGCTGCGCTGCTATGCAAAAACCCGCTATCGCCAGCCCGATCAAGCATGCACCATCATTTCACTGAAAGAGGGGCGCATGACCGTTGAGTTCGATGAGCCGCAACGTGCCGTCACCCCGGGACAGTCCATTGTTCTCTACCAGGGTGAAGAGTGCCTTGGTGGTGGCATCATCGAAAACTCCGATGCCCCAGCCCTCACTCCCGGATAGGAACACAATAGGTATCTCTATCCGGGGATTAGGGTTCCCTGTAAAAGTCGCACAGTCAGCTGCCACAGTGATATAATCAGGCGCTATCCATCATCAACAAACATTAGGTTAATCAGATGTCACATACGGTAGATACCCCCCTTATTATTGCCGGAAAAGAGTATCGCTCCCGCCTGCTGGTTGGCAGTGGGAAATATCAAGACCTCGAAGAGACTCGCCAGGCAACGGAAGCCAGTGGCGCTGAAATTATTACCGTCGCCATTCGCCGCACCAATATTGGTCAAAACCCTGGGGAGCCTAACCTGCTGGATGTTGTTCCCCCTAGCCAATACACCATTTTACCCAATACCGCAGGTTGCTATACCGCTGATGATGCCATTCGCACTTGTCGCTTGGGGCGCGAGCTGCTCGATGGCCACAACTTGGTGAAACTTGAAGTATTAGGTGATGAAAAAACCCTATATCCCAACATAACCGAGACACTGGTGGCCGCCGAAGTTTTAATAAACGATGGTTTTGAGGTGATGGTTTACACCAATGATGATCCCATTATCGCCAAGCGTCTTGAAGAGATGGGGTGTGTTGCGGTGATGCCACTGGCAGGACTTATCGGCTCCGGACTGGGGGTCTGCAACCCTTATAACATCAAACTAATCATCGAAAATGCAACCGTACCCATCCTGGTTGATGCCGGTGTTGGCACTCCCTCCGATGCCACCTTTGCCATGGAGCTGGGCTGTGATGGTGTATTGATGAACAGCGCCATTGCGTGTGCAAAAAAGCCCGTACTGATGGCCTCCGCCATGAAAAAAGCGATAGAGGCGGGGCGCGAAGGATTCCTGGCGGGCCGTATGCCCCGCAAACAGTATGCCAGTGCCTCCTCACCGATTGATGGTGCCTTTTTCTAAAGCAGAGCAGATACTCAGGTGCTGGGCACTCTCGCCCGGCAGCCCGTTTTTTTATATCGAGACACTCCCATGAGTACCCTCAAACACCTTCGCAAGGTTCGCAGCTTTGTGCGCCGCCAAGGCAGGCTAACCAAAGGCCAGCTGCGTGCATTGGATGAAATTTGGCCCGTGTATGGCGTCGAGTATAGCGAGCAGCTGCTTGATCTTGAGACACTTTTCAAGCGTCAGGCACGGCGCGTACTTGAAGTGGGCTTTGGCAATGGCAGCTCACTGGCTGCAATGGCAAAAAGCCAGCCGGAGAGTGACTTTATTGGCATTGAAGTACACCGACCCGGCATCGGAAACCTGTTATTACAAATTGAAACTCAGGAGATCACCAATATTCGGCTCTGTTATCACGATGCCATGGAGGTATTACAGCAGCAGATCCCCGATAACAGCCTGGATCAGTTTCAACTCTTTTTCCCTGATCCGTGGCAAAAAAATCGCCACCATAAGAGGCGTATTGTACAGCCACCACTGCTGGATCTGCTCGCCAAAAAACTGAAAAAAAGTGGCACCATTCACATGGCAACCGACTGGGAAAACTACGCCAAGCAGATGATGGCGCAGCTAAACAAACACCCGGATTTTGAAAACAGCCAAGAAGATAATCAGTTTGCACCACGCCCCGATTACCGCCCCCTTACCCACTTTGAACAGCGCGGGCACCGTTTGGGACATGGTGTATGGGATCTCATATTCTACCGGAAGTAATCCAAAGAACGGTCAGTGCAACAGGGTGTGGGCAAAATAGATCAAGAGTACCCCAGAAACAATGAGCGCCACCTGCTGAAAAGTGGCACTTAAATGGGTTCGCTTGTGCAAGCTAGGAATCAGATCAGCCACTGCAATATAGATAAAACTGGATGCCGCAACCGCCAATACATAGGGAATAAGCGGCTCTATTTGCTGTAGTGTAAAGTAAGCCAGCACGCCACCCGCCACGGTGCCCAGCGTGGTCAGCATGTTAAATAACAGCGCTTTTGAACGGCTATAGCCGCTATTAAGCAGTATCACAAAATCCCCAACTTCTTGTGGAATCTCATGCGCCGCGACCGCTAACGCAGTCACAATACCCAATTTAATATCCGTTAAAAATGCCGCCGCAATCAGTACACCATCCACAAAATTATGGATAGAGTCACCCACAATCACCAATGTTGCCGCAGGGGCTGCGTGCTCTGTGCTGTGCTCAGCATCCCCATGCACTTCACATTCGTGAGAGTGGCAGTGCCGCCACAACACCATTTTCTCCAAAATAAAGAAACTTAATAAACCCACCAATACCGCCAGCGTTATATCGTGAACATCTGTCACATGGGCAGACTCCAACGCATGGGGAAGCAAACCTAAAAATGCCGCACCCAGCAGCGAACCAATCGCAAAACTGACTAAATGGGGCAAAATACGGATACGGATTTTTTCGTTTATCAGCAAAAAGGTGGCCGCAGCCGCCACACTCAGCAAGCCGCCTAACAGACAAAAAAGAATGATGTATAGCAGGGTCATAGCAGCCTAGAAGAGATTTTTTTGAGAGCCGAATGATACGCGAAAGGTCGAAGAGTGTCAGGGAATATCCAGCAATAAACTCACTGCAACCAGATCAAACTGGCCATACGCCCTGTCTCACCCTCTCGGCGATAGGAGAAAAATAGATCATTTTGCTGAAATGTACAGTACTGACCGCCGTAAATAGCCGTAACCCCCTGAGACAACAACCGCAGCCGGGCAAGCTGATAGATGTCAGCCAACCAGTGGCTTTCATCCTGGCGCACAAAAGCCTTCACCGCTGCCTGGTCATGGGCTACAAAGCGATCAAGCACTTCAGCTCCCACCTGAAAAGCATCCGGGCCAATCGCCGGGCCGAGCCACGCTAATAGCTGATCACCCGGTCGCTGCATCTGCTGAATACAGCGCTCAATAACCCCCGAGCAAAGCCCCCGCCATCCGGCATGAATGGCAGCAACCACTTGCCCCGAACGGTCACAAAGCAGCACAGGAAGGCAATCTGCGGTCATTACCGCACACACCAAACCCGCCTTAAAGCTAACAGCCCCATCCCCTTGAAGCGAAGCCAGCGGCGGATCAGCCAAGGTGTGAATATCGATACCGTGCACCTGCCTCATCCAGGCTGGTGAGGATGGGAAATTGAGTTGCTTTTGTAAGTGATCACGATTTTCAACCACCTGCTGCGGATCATCTCCTACATGCGTGGCTAAGTTGAAGGTTGCATAGGGTGGCTGGCTGCCACCCCCCTGTCGAGTCGTGCTAACGGCCCGCACACATTCAGGTGCTGGCCAGTCGGGGATAATAAAAGAGGAGGCCAACCCCATACCATTACGCTCCCTTTGCATCCAGTCGCAAAGCGGCCATCAACTGCTCAATATCATCCGGCAGTTTTGCGTGCCACTCAATATGCTCGCCTGTTTCGGGGTGTACCAACCCCAGCCTACTCGCATGCAGTGCCTGGCGCTTAAATGCACGCAATACTTGACGCAGATCATCACTGCAACCCCGAGGGAAACGTAACCGGCCACCGTAAACCGGGTCCCCTACCAGCGGATATTGACGATGGGACATATGTACCCGAATTTGATGTGTGCGCCCGGTCTCAAGTTTCACCTTGATGTGGACATGACCCCGAAAACGCTCAGCCACACGATAGTGGGTCACCGCATCTTTTCCACTACTAATCACCGCCATACGGACCCGATCCACAGGATGGCGACCAATAGGCGCCTCAATACGCCCACCTGCCGTCATTTTACCCACCGAAATGGCATCATATTCACGCTCGAAGGCGCGCTCCTGTAGCTGTTCAACCAATGCCGTTTGCGCAGGCAATGTTTTGGCCACTACCAGCAGTCCCGTTGTCTCTTTATCCAGGCGGTGAACAATACCGGCACGGGGGATATTCTCCAGCTCGGGCGCATGATGAAGCAACGCATTCAACATCGTCCCATCAGGGTTACCGCTACCAGGATGAACAACCAGCCCCGAAGGCTTATTAATAACCAGCAGCTGCTCATCTTCATAAACAATATCGAGCGGAATCGCCTGCGCCACATACTCACGCTGGGGTTCCAGCACCACATCCAGCACCACCTTCTCCCCGCCCCATATCTTATCCTTAGGGCGGTGCTTTTGGCCATCGACCAAGATATTCCCCGCCTCCAGCCACTGCTTAAGGCGCGAACGTGAATAGTCCGGAAAAACCTCTGCAAGCGCCTGATCAAGGCGCCGACCTGCCAATGCATCAGGAAGCGTGGCATCTAACTGTATATGTTCTGACATCAAATAAATCCTGTGAATAATCTGCTTGCAAATCCAGACAGAGAAAAACGCACCTTCAACAGCCTCAGTGAAGGGCAATACGGCGCGTAGAGAGGCGAGGCAGTGACCGGAAGATGCAATAATACACCCTTACAGATCGCCTTGCATTGATCCCGGAGATTGTGGAGAAGATTATCGAGAGATCTGTTATTGAATAATAACAGAGGGTCGCAACTCATCACTTTGAACGGCTTAAGTGAAATCAACCGACTTTAAAGTAACTGAAAAGTGGTGCCCGGGGCCGGAATCGAACCGGCACGGTGTTGCCACCGAGGGATTTTAAGTCCCTTGCGTCTACCAATTTCGCCACCCGGGCAGAGGGGTATTGATCAGTAAGATCATCCATAAAGGAGATAAAATGGAGGCTGAGGGCGGAATCGAACCGCCGTCGGCGGATTTGCAATCCGCAGCATAACCACTTTGCTACCCAGCCGTATAATATATTTAAGTAGTGCTTTAAGTCCGTAATACTATCGTGGTGACTTAAAGATAAAAAATGGAGCGGGAAACGAGATTCGAACTCGCGACCCCGACCTTGGCAAGGTCGTGCTCTACCAACTGAGCTATTCCCGCCTGATTTGCTGCGTATTATATAGCCGGGATTATTGTTGTCAACCGTTATAAAGAACCATAAAAATAGTTGGCAGAATTGATACCGTTGTTCCGATAAAAGTACGATGGAGCACGCTAATTTCACCCCTTGCGAACAAAACAGGACATTACCAAATCACACTGCGCATTAAGCTTAAGCGCTTGATCCCACAGAAAAACAAAAAATAGCCGTGCCAACGGGTGCGGCTTATATTTTTTATTTCACTGTGAAACCAACATCTTACACTTCTATCCGAGGATTAGGGCTGTAGGTGGAATGTTTGCATGTTAAAATCCTCCCTTTTGACCGGACAACCACTATGCCAGAAGCACTGAAACTGTTTGCATCCACACCCAAAGGGATGGAGCAACTGCTCGCCGATGAGATCAAGCAGCTTGGTGGCTTTCATATGAATCCGGTGCGGGCAGGTGTTGAATTCACAGGCACCCTCGAGACCGCATACAAACTCTGCCTCTGGTCTCGCGTTGCCAACCGTGTTCTGCTCTCGCTCCCCAGCTTCGAAGCCAAAACACCCGAAGCACTCTACGAGGGGATACAGCGAACCGACTGGTCTAAGCAGATGTCACCCGAAGGCACCCTGGCAGTCGACTTCAACATTAGCCGCTCCAAGATCAACCATAGCCACTATGCGGCACTCAAAGTAAAAGATGCCGTGGTCGATCAATTCCGCGACAAGTATGACTTACGCCCCTCAGTCGATACCGAATACCCCGACCTACGCATCAACTGTTATCTGGCAAAAAATATCTGTCGCCTCAGTATCGACCTCTCCGGTGACAGCTTACATCGTCGTGGTTACCGATTAGAAGGTGGCGGCGCACCCCTCAAGGAGAACTTGGCGGCAGCCATCCTACTGCTGGCCGGTTGGCCCGCCATTGCAGCAGAAGGTGGCTCACTGGTTGACCCGATGTGCGGTTCCGCCACACTCTTAATAGAGGGCGCCATGATGGCTGCTGATATTGCACCCGGCTTGCTACGCAGCCACTTTGGCTTCACATTCTGGAAACAGCACGACCCGATCCTGTGGGCCTCACTACTTGCAGAGGCGGAGCAACGCCGTGAGCTGGGCCTTGCCACACTGCCCGCCATTCAAGGCTTCGATATTGATGGAAAAATGATCAGTATTGCACGAGCTAATATTGAGCGTGCCGGGCTACAGCAGCAGATCAACGTCACTGGAGCAGACATCACCCAAGCAGTGCCCGCAGACCTCCCACCTGGCCTGGTCGTCACCAACCCCCCTTATGGCGAACGGCTGGGTGGTAATAAAGACCTTTCCCAGCTCTATCGCCAGCTGGGCAGCACACTCAACAAAGCTTTCTCTGACTGGCGCAGCGCCATCTTTACCGGCCTGCCCAAAATGGCCAGCTATACCGGGCTCTACCCCGAGACAAAAGAGACGCTGTTTAACGGCACCTTGCAGTGTGTTTTGCTCTGCTATGGCGCAAGAAAGAGCGAGCTGAGTAAAGCGTTGGACGGTAAAAGTGAAGGCGCACCGATGTTGGCCAATCGATTAAATAAAAACCGCCGCCGCTTGGCCAACTGGCTTCGCCGTGAAGAGATTAGCTGCTACCGGCTCTACGATGCCGACCTGCCTGAGTACGCACTGGCCATCGACCTCTACCAGGGCGATAGACTCTGGGTCAATGTTCAGGAGTATCAGGCACCCGCCTCCATCGATCCGGCCAAAGCTGCACAACGCCTGCGAGATGCACTGCACAGTATTAAAGAGGTTCTCGACATCAGCAATTCTCAGCTCTTTCTCAAGCAGCGCCGCAAACAGAAAGGGAGTAGCCAATATGAACGCTATGACCAAAAAGAGCAGTTCCATACGGTCACCGAAGGGCCGATTAAATGCCTGGTCAACCTGAGCGACTACCTGGATAGCGGGCTTTTTCTAGACCACCGACTCACCCGCCGCATGATCGGTGAGATGAGCAGAGGAAAGCGTTTTCTTAACTTGTTTGCCTATACCGGTGTCGCCACCCTGTATGCCGCAGCGGGCGGAGCCAGCGAAACACGCACCATTGACATGTCTAACACCTACATCGCATGGGCACAACGCAATATGGAACTGAATGGCTTCACAGGAGCAGAGCACAATCTGCTCAAAGCAGACTGCCTTGAGTGGATCAAGCAAGAGTTCAAGCAGGGCGGCCAATATGATCTAATATTCCTCGATCCCCCCTCATTTTCCAACTCGAAACGCATGGAGCAGACCTTCGATGTACTACGCGACCACGTGGCACTGATCGATGAAGTAAGTCAACTATTGAGTGATGGCGGCACCCTGATATTCTCAAACAACAATCGAAAGTTCAAAATGGACCATGACGCACTCCCCGCACTGGAGATTATCGACATGAGCGCACAAACCATTCCTGAGGACTTCAAACGCAACCAAAAAATTCATAACTGCTGGCGCATAACGCGCAAGGGGGAAGAATAATGGTCCAAGAGAGTGCATTAGAGGTAGAGGCCCGCATTATTGAGTTAGAAACCAAGCAGGCATTCCAAGACGACCTACTACATGAACTCAATGATATTGTTGCCGAACAGTCACAGACCATCAGCGCACTGTTGCGTGAAACTCAGACTTTACGTCACATGCTAAAAAACCTAGCATCATCCAATATCGCAGCGCAGAGCGAAGAGAGTCCCCCGCCCCACTACTAGAAGCCGTTTGCAGCCCGACTTAATCAAGGCCGCCTTAAACACCACACCCAAATGAAAAACTGCACCCAAATTTAGCATCAAGCGCCGCTTTATCCGCCTGTTTTGCCCAAGAGACTACATTGACAATACCCCTGTTGCCCGCACACTGTTCTGGGTTGAACAGAAGGGCGTCGAGATCTTCTTCCAGCTCTTCGACTTTGGCTATGTCACTTTTAGAGAGGTTTGATAGATCCGGCACGCGGCTGTTGATGCAGGGGGAGCACTCTCCGCTCAGTGTGGAGAGTGGTTCAAAACCGGTCTGTGCAATTAATGCGTTACGCTCACTATCTGAGTGGTTAAGCAGTGGGTGCCAGACTTTACGCTCTCCATGAAATTCGCAGCAGTCGATGAATTCAGGTACATTTTCATGTTCTGTACGGCGCTTGCCAATCAGGATAGTGGCTTGCTCTTCGGGGTCTTCCTCTTCCAGCCACTGTAGTAACGGAATCCCTTTGAGGTGCAGGCTGCACCACTGAAAACGTGCTGTTGGAAATCCATTTTTAACACTCATCAGCTCATCAAAAGGGAGCCGTGATTTAAGGTGTTTAACCCTAAAGCCAAGCTCTTCGACATAGCGCTCACACTGCGCCACATAATCAAGCCACCCTTCGGCTGCCCAGCCGGTATCCACATAACAAACCACCACATCTTGTAGCCCTTGCTGGTGTGCCCACTGCACTAAGGCGATGGCGTTGTTACTGTAATTACTGCGAATTATATACATACCCATTCCATCAAAGCTGCTGAGCTCGCTTCGCCTCACCCAAGCGTAATAAGCTGGGTAGCAAAATCAGGGTGAAAAAGGTGCTGACCAGCATACCACCAACAATCACCGCTGCCATGCCACGATACAACTCGGTGCCCGCTCCCGGCATCAACAGCAGCGGCAACATACCAAAAATACTGGTGAGTGTGCTCATAAGAATGGGACGCAGGCGCATACGAACAGCTTGCTCCACTGCATCACGCCGAGCAGTGCCCTCCCGCTCTGCTACGCGGGTCTGATGAACCAGTAAGATGGCATTATTCACCACCAAACCAAGCAGGATGATAAAGCCGATCATGGTCAAAAGATCCATCGGTTGTAGCACCCCAAAAAGTGGCATCAGGTTGAGTGCCGCAATCCCACCCACGGTGGCCAGCGGCAGTGCCATTAACACCAGCAGGCTATCTTTGAAAGAGCGAAACAGTGCCGATATCAGGAGGTAGAGAATAATCACTGCCAGTGCAAAGGTTGCCGCCATGTTGGCCAGTGCTATATCGAGTTTATCAGCACTGCCGCCATAACGAATTTCACCATCCTCGGGCAGTAACATGCGTAACTCGGGTTCGACCTGCTCCTTGAGTATGGTCACGGCATGCTCCAGAGAGACCCCTTCGGGTGGGGTAATTTGCAGTGTCACGGTGCGCCGCCGATCCAAGCGGCGAATTTTGTCTGGCCCGGCCGTGCGCTCAAGCGATAACAACTCACTCAGCGGCAGTACACCACCCTCTGCGGTCATCACCGGCATCGCCATCATCTCTTCGGGTTTTTGCCACGGTGTAGCGCGCAACATGATGTCGAGGCGCTGCTCGCCATCAAAATAGTCGCCCACATAGAGGCCACTCCCCATGGCCATCAGTACCTGGGCCATGGTATTACGGTCCCACCCCGCCTCTGCAAGGCGCTGTTCATCCGGTGTCAGCAGTAGCTCCGGCTCTGCCAGCGCTAAGCCAGGTAAGGGGCGGATACGCGCCCCTGGCAGCGCTTTCTGCACCAAGCCATAACCGGCACCCGCTGCATTTAGCAGCGCGTCTATATCGCGGCCTTGAATATTGAGGTCAATGGTATTACCCGCACCAAAGCCCCCAAACAGTGACGTTCGTTTGGCAAAGGCCAGGGTGTCGGGGAAGCCCTGAATAGCGCCATTTAATACCGGCACCAGCGCATCCACCTGATTTTCATCAACGGTACGTGCCCCCATAAAAGCTCCGGATGGATAAGCGACAAAGAAATAGTCGCTCACTTGTGGCTGTTTATCGCCAGATAGGTAGGGTGCCATGCGTTCGGCAATCACGTCGCCCATCTCTGTTTTTATAAAATCGATATTACTGCCCGGTGGCGGCATAATAAACGCAAATACCAGATTCCGATTCCCCTCAGGCAGATAATCCGCATCCGGTTTTAGCCAGAAGCTAACCAGTAACGGGATCGATATGAGTGCAATGATCCAGGTGGTGCGGCGCTTTTTACTATCCGTTATACGCATAATAAAAGCCGTGGTGTTATCCCACCAGTGGCTGTGCCGATCTTTCATATCGAGTGTTTTAAACCATTGGTGGGCCGAGGCTGGAATCACCGTTAACGCAACCAGTAGCGAAACTGAAACCGCAGCGGCAATGGTCAGCGCCAAGTCGGCAAACAGCTGCCCCGCTTCATCTTCGAGAAAAATAATCGGTAGAAAAATAGCGACGGTTGTAACGGTTGAGGCAAACAGCGCACCACTTACCTGCGCCGCCCCTTGAGAGGCGGCTTGATAGACAGGCAACCCTTTTTCGCGCAATCGGACAATATTTTCCAATACCACAATTGCGGCATCCAACACCATCCCTACCGCGAAAGCGAGACCCGCCAGTGAGATGACATTGAGCGTGTGAGCCGTAATATCGATAACAAAAAATGAAACGGTCATACAGAGCGGAATGGCAACCGCCACCATCATCGTGGCACGAAAACGGCGCAGGAACCACCAGAGCACCCCCACTGCTAATATTATCCCAATCAGCAGGTTACTGGCCAGCATCTGGATGGAGCGGTCGATATAGAGCGTTTCATCATAGACCTGCTCTAATGAGAGCTGAGCATTTTTCAATGAACCGTTACGCAGCTCATCTGCCGCCTGTTGCAGCCCTTGCATCACGTTGAGGACATTAACCCCCACTTCGCGATGTGCGTTAACCGCAATGGCATCATCACCACTGTTGATCACAAAGCTCTGACGCTCTTTTGCAAGCAGCTCAACCTGTGCAACATCGCGCAGGCGGATCGGCGCACCATCACGCCACTCCAGTATCATTTCACTTAACTCTGTGGGAGACATAGCACCACTGAATCGAATGGTATAACGCCGCTTTCCTACATCAGCTATACCGGCGGTAACATCTTCATTGCCCCTTGCCATGCCAGCAACAACCGGCAGCTCTATTCCCAGGCTGGCGGCCTTATAAGGGTCGAAGGTGATGCGCAGCTCCTGCTCGCGCCCTCCCCTCACCTCAGAGAGCGCAACTCCGCTGACCCGCTCAAAGCGTGTCTGTATCACCTCTTCAACATAACCTTGATAATGAGCAATCGGCTTATCATTACCCGGCAGGGTTTTAACAATAAACCAGGCGATGGGGCGACTGCTGCCGCCAACAGTGCTCAAAATAGGCTCATTGGCATCTTCCGGGTAACTAGAGACGCGATTTAGCCGGTTTAAGACCTCCAACAAACTTCGGTCAAGATTTGTCCCAACCGCCAATGTGATGGTAACGCTGCCTCGCCCACGCTCTGCACTGGAGAGCATCTCAGTCATGCCTGGCATACCGCGCAACACCTTCTCTTGCGGCTCGATAATATTGGCTTCTATCTCTTGTGGTGAGGCGGTGCGCCACTGGGTAGTGATGCTGATTTTGGGCACTTCAACTTCAGGGGTAAGCTGAACTGGCAAGCGGTTTAAGCTCAGCAAACCAAACAGCAGCGCGAGCAAAACAGCCACTAACGTGGCCACCGGATTGCTGAGTGCGGCGCGAATCAGACTCACTTATCCGTTCCCGCAGGGTTTATCACTTTCACCGACTGGCCGGGGCGCAGTCGCTCTCCTCCATTGACAATAACCTGGTCACCACTTTGCAGTGTGCCACTTACTTGAATAAACTCACCCATAGCAACACCGGTGCTCACCTCTATACGCTCAGCCGTACCATCTTGTGCAAGTCGGTATATAAAACGGCCATCGCGACGTAACACCAAGGCATCTCTGGGCACACTAAGACGCAATTTCGGCTCTGCCGTAGGCACTGCAACGCGCAGTGCCTGACCAATATTCCACTCGCCATCAGGCGCTTTCAGGCGTAACTCATAGAGCCGTGAAACCGCCATACCCACAGGAACAACTGAGCGAACCGTGGCCACTGTTTTTTCACCTGCCAGTTCGACAGTAAGACGGTCACCTTTATTAACAAAAGGGAGCATTTGGGCAGTTATCCACGCACGAATCTCGCTGTTGTCAATATTAACCAGGCGCAAAATAGGCTTACCACTATCCGCCCACTCACCAAGCTGCAAAAGCTGCTCACTCACCACACCGCTGTAAGGAGCGTGAATTTCACTTCGTTCGAGACGCTCTATCGCTTGGTTAACACGTAATTTGGCCACCGCCAGATCACCACGCACCACGGCACGATCAGCAAGGGTCTGATCAAGGTTGCTTTGTGATACATTGCGCTGTTTAACCAACGAGTTAAGACGCTGAACCTCTTGGTCAAGAAATTCGAGGCGGGCCTCTTCCCTTGCGACCACCGCCAACTGCTCATCCAGCTGTTGCTGTAACAGAGTGGTCTCTACCTGTGCCAACAATTCGCCTTTGGCAACATGGGTACCGACCTCGGCCGCCCACAAAAGTCGCCCGCTCATTTCAATCGCAATACGCGAGTCGTAACGGCTAATTACCTCACCATTCACCCACACCTGTGGTGCCATCATTCGCAGTTGTGCATCGGCAACCACCACAGGCGAGGCGTATCCTCCCTGCGGCGCAGCATTTAATGACAGAGAAAAAAACAGCAGTAGCAGAGGCAAGTAGGCGTATCGTGTGATCATCGGGGACTCATGGTAGTTGAGTGGATTCAGACTTTAGTCCATTAGATCGGCATTTTGTTGCACTAATACCCCAGATGCAAGCACTATAGAGAGAGACCTTTGCACGGCCGATACCTTCCGCCCCAGCGTAACGATGCACTTCGAGGTTGAATCTGCCCTATTCTTAAAAGTCTAGCCATATAGAAAGCAATAAACGACTAAATACACTATGTACAGACTTGAACATCCCGCTCTAAATTTCCAGCAAACTCACCCGTTTTTTTAAACCTCAAAGATAATAATCTCTATTTTCTTTGAGCATTTTAAAAATAACGCGTACCAGATGCCGTCCCAATGAG
>JAKIVC010000027.1 GCA_021647245.1 Gammaproteobacteria bacterium | reverse complement strand
TCATTATTCCAGAAGTCTTTTTTTCTGGAATAATGATTGTCTAATACCATCGGACTTTATGTATTTACTCGCCAACAATCCATATTATGGATAATTAAGCTGGTGGCGAGTTAATACATAAAGTCTAGGTGATCTGCTTTATGGTCTTCTCCATGACATCAATCTTCAGTGGCTTTGCCAAAAAACCCGCCGCGCCCGCTTCACGCCCCTCACTTAACAGCGCTTTCGTCGGTGATTGGCTCATCAAAATCACCTTAAACAACGGTGCTTTATCAGTTAAAACCTTGATTAAGGAGAGTGCATCCACCCCCTGGGTATCCGCATCCAGAAAAAACAGGCCTCGCTTAAATTTTCTCACCAACTCAAGCGCTTGGCGTAAATCAGCTGATTTCCCCAAAAACTTATAGCGGTTCCCCCTTGCATACGTCTCAACCCGCTCGCTGGTCTCTTCACAGCCACTCAGAACCATCAGCTGCCGACAAGCCACATCCACCACCTTACCCGTGGCAAAATCAAACTCCTGTGTAGCCATTTACCTACCCCCAATTAGTCGAACATTCAACAACAGTATCGGCATCAAAAGCCTCATACTTCATCAAAATAATCGCCTACACATATCAGCACACATACATCTGCTTTATGTCAGCAGAAAAGCTGATTTAGGCATACAATTAATTTACCCTCAGAACTGAGCTCGAGTATCTTAATTTATTGTCACTATTCAGCGTGTTTAGATTTTTCAGGAAAATTTTCGAGAGGGTTCCGTGTCAGCGATTATGAATTATTCGGATAATCAAGAGGGAGTAGTGTGCGTTTATCTCGTCGTTTAATATACATTGGCATCATCGGTTTAATCGCGGTCGCACTCTGGTGGATAAACCGCACTCCCCCGGTGGAGGTTAACCTCCACACCGTCACCTCTGGCAGCGTTGAATCCACTATTGCCAACACCCGTACCGGTACGATTATGGCTTGTCGACGCAGCCATATCGCCCCTATTATCAGTGGCCGCGTCGATCAGCTGCGGGTCAAAAAGGGTGATAACGTTAAAGCGGGTCAACCGTTGTTATCTCTGTGGAGTGATGATCTGGCGGCACAGCTAAGGCTCACCCACAGCCAAGCTAATGCGGCCAAAGCGCAAGCTGATGAGGTGTGTGTTATCGCTGAGCTGTCACAGCGTGATGCGGAGCGCATCAAAACGTTACAGCGCAAAGGACTTTCATCTGAGGAGAGTTATGACCAAGCACAAAATAATGCCATCGCCCGTGATGCCTCCTGTCGTGCCGCCAATGCCTCTGTGGAGGTGGCCAAGGCTCAGCGCCAGGTAGCTGAGGCCGCGCTGCAACGCACCTCGCTCAACGCACCTTTTGATGGAGTCATAGCCGAAGTGCATGCCGAATTAGGTGAGGTGCTCGCGCCACTCTCCACAGAGGGTGTTAGGGGTGGCAGTATCGATATTATCGAGAAGGGCTGCCTCTACATCTCAGCACCCATTGATGAAATTGATGCCCCTGCGGTACAGGCAGGTATGCAAGCCAAAATCACTCTAGATGCCTTTCCGGGGGAGACTTTTAGCGGCACCGTGCGCCGGATTGCCCCGTATGTTCTCGACCTGGAAAAGCAGGCTCGCACCGTTGAGGTCGAAGTTGAATTTAGTGATCCAAAAATTGAACAGCAGATGCTGCCGGGCTACTCAACCGATGTAGAAGTTATTCTCAAGCGCCACACTGACACGCTTTGGATTCCTAACACGGCACTGCTGCGTGATGACAATGTATGGCTCTATGTTGAGGGTAAGCTGGAGAAGCGGCCACTGGAGATCGGACTCAGCAACTGGCAAACCAGCGAGGTCATCAGCGGGCTTAGCGAAGGCGAGCAGATTATTCTACCCAGTGGCAACATCGAACTGAAAGAAGAGATGCCGGTACAACCTATGGCCAAGGCAGACTGACCGTGTCGCCAATCATCCAACTCAACGGAATTGCGCGCCACTTCCAGGTGGGTGAACAACGCGTCAAAGCACTTGACCATATCGACCTCACCATTGAGCAAGGGGGGTATATGGCGATAATGGGGCCTTCCGGATCTGGCAAATCTACCCTGCTCAATATGATTGGCTTACTCGACCGACCAACCGCAGGAGAGTACCTACTCAATGGCCGCGAAACCACCGCACTCAGTGATGATGAGCAAGCTACGGTACGCCGAGAGCAGATCGGCTTTGTGTTTCAATTTTTCCACCTGGTACCTCGCCTGACTGCACGGGAAAATATTGAGCTACCGATGCTGCTAGCCGGTATCGAGCCCACCGAGCGCCACCAACGTGCCAACAAATTACTCTCTGATTACCGTATTACTGACCGTGCAGAGCATCGCCCCGACCAACTCTCAGGGGGGCAGCGCCAACGTGTCGCCATTGCCCGCGCCACCATCATGCAACCCAAAATCATCCTTGCCGATGAACCCACCGGTAACCTGGACCGTGCAAATGGCCACGAAGTGATGGAAATCATTGAACGGCTCAATAGTGGTGGCATCACCCTGATCATGGTCACCCACGACCCTGAATTAGGCGCACGCGCCCACGAGCAGATTCGTATTGTCGATGGACAGATCACCGAACATCTACGCCGGTGATGCCATGACACTTACTGATACCCTCAACTACACTCTCACCACCTTTCGTGCCCATCGGCTGCGCCTCAGCCTGATGCTGCTGGCCACTGCCATTGGTGTCGCCTCTGTCGTTATCCTCACCTCGCTGGGTGAAGGTGCCCGCAACTATGTTATCAACGAATTCAGCTCCATGGGCACCAATCTAATCATTGTATTCCCGGGCAAAGCCGAGACCACAGGAGCCTTACCACCCGTAGTAGGCGAAGCACCTAACGACCTTACCATCGAAGATGCCATGGCGCTGAAACGCATTCCCGGCATCACCCATATTGCACCTATCAATGTGGGTAGTGCTCCCATCGACTGGCGACGGCGTGAACGGGAAACCACCATTTTTGGTAGCAACCATGCACTGGCTGCCATCCAGGACATCGAGCTGGCAGAGGGCGAATTCCTTCCCGATATCGACCCGCGAAAAACCAGCCCGGTGGCGGTTATCGGTGCCAAAATACGTGAAGAGCTGTTCGGCACTCAACCGGCGCTAGGCGAGTGGATCCGTATCGAAAATTACCGCTTTCGTGTGATTGGCGTGACCCGTTCAGCAGGCACTGCAATGGGTATCAATCGGGATGAAATCGTCATTATTCCGGTTGCATCGGCGCAGCAGTTGTTTAACACCCCTTCACTATTTCGCATTCTAATTCACACACGTAATCGTGAAAACATTGAACAGGTACGCGACGACACAGTGGCATTGATCACCAAGCGTCATGATGGCGAAGAGGATGTTACGGTGATCACACAGGATGCCGTATTGAATGCCTTCGACCGTATTTTGGGCGCACTCACCATGAGCGTCGCCGGAATCGCCAGCGTCAGCCTGCTGGTGGCCGGGGTCTTGATCATGAACGTGATGCTGATCTCCGTTAGCCAGCGTCGTGCCGAAATTGGTCTACTCAAAGCAGTGGGAGCCTCGTCAAGGCAGATCCTGTGGCTGTTTATCAGTGAAGCAGCGCTGCTGTCACTACTGGGTGGCTTAATTGGCATTGCACTTGGCATCGGGGTTTCGGAGCTATTGGCGCAGCTCTACCCCACCTTGCCCATCGCCCCGCCAGGCTGGGTAATTGGCGCCGCCCTGGGTATCTGCCTAGGCAGTGGCATTCTATTTGGTGTACTACCCGCCAAACATGCGGCACAACTGGACCCGGTCACCGCATTGGCGAGGCGTTAACATGAAACTCTCCGACCTACTCCGCCTCTCGCTCAGTTCCGTATTCAGTTACCGAACCCGTTCAATACTGACCACACTGGGTATCGCCATCGGTATCGCCTCGGTGGTGCTATTGACAGCCATCGGCGAGGGCATTCACCGCTTCGTACTCTCTGAATTCACCCAGTTTGGCACACACATCATCGGCATTACCCCCGGCAAGAGTGAAACCCACGGCGGATCAACCAGCACATTTGCCAATACCCGCCCCCTGACCATCGAAGATGCCGAAGCACTCCTGCGAATCCCCCATATCATCGCCTCAGTACCGGTCGTGCAAGGTGCGGCAAAAGTGGAGGCCGCCCCCCTGGCACGTGATACCACCATCTTGGGTGTGGGTGCTGCCACCCGGGAGGTGTGGAGCCTTGAGATCAGCCTTGGGCAGTTCCTTCCCCCCGATGATTCACGCAGTGCACGATCATTTGTGGTGCTCGGGCATAAGGTCGCCAATGAAATATTCCCCAACCAGAACCCCGTAGGTGAGCGCGTAAAAATAGCCAATGAACGCTATCGTGTTATTGGCGTAATGGCATCAAAAGGGCAGATATTGGGTTTCGACATGGATGATGCTGTCTACATTCCCGCCGCTAAAGCGCTGGCAATGTTTAACCGTGAAAGCTTGATGGAGATCGACCTCCTCTACCACCCAGCTGCCGACATTGATGAGCTCACTGCAGAAATCAGCAAAACCCTGAAACAGCGCCATCGCCGGGAAGACTTCACCATCATCACCCAACAAGAGATGCTGGAGGTGCTTGGCTCAATACTCAACACCCTCACCTTTGCAGTGGCGGTGATCGGCTCAATTTCACTACTGGTAGGCGCTATCGGCGTGCTCACCATCATGACCATTGCGGTCAACGAACGCACCTCAGAGGTTGGCCTGTTACGCGCCCTCGGTGCACGACGACGGCAAATTCTTACTCTATTTTTGGGCGAAGCGATTCTATTAGCACTTGTTGGCGGCATCCTCGGGCTCGGCATTGGCCTTGGCTCGGCACTCCTGCTTAGTTGGCTACTACCGGCACTGCCGGTCAATATCGCCTGGAGCTATGTGATCGCTTCAATACTGCTCTCTGCCTTCATCGGCCTGATTGCCGGGGTGCTGCCCGCACGACACGCCGCCAGACTCGACCCGGTGGAAGCACTAAGAACAGAATAGTTGTTAGTGTGGCCTGCTCAGTTATAATCCTTTCTCAATAAACAGACGGAAAACCCATGAAACTACTGATTCGCAACCTCTCGCGCACCACCACAGAAGAGACCCTTCGCACGCTATTCGAAGTGCACGGCACCGTTCAATCCTGCACCTTGGTAATGGACACAGTGAGCGGTCGCTCAAAAGGCTTCGGCTTTGTTGAGATGCCAAAACCAGGAGAAGGGAAAGCCGCCATGAAAGCGCTTAACTACAAAGATATTGAGGGCCAAAAAATCCGCGTTAAAAAAGCAGAACCAAAACCGACCGATGAAGGCACATCCAATGGGTGACTCACCCAAACAAGATCCTCTGCACGGTATCACGCTAAAAAAAGTCGTCACCCAGCTGGTTGAAAAGTACGGCTGGGACGCACTAGCACACCGCATTAACATCAAATGTTTCAGCAAAGACCCCAGCATCAACTCCAGCCTAAAGTTTTTACGCAAAACAGCTTGGGCAAGAGAAAAAGTAGAGAACCTCTACCTAAAAACCCACTGGCCCACTGATACCTAAAACACTTCACCACCCCGTTTGAGGCGGTGAAGTCGCTCGATTAGCTATCGTGCGGCCCGCTTTACGTTAGAAAACCAGGCACTCAGTGCGCAGTAACCGTTAAGCCTTGCTGATACCCTTATCCAGGATAAATAAATGAAGATGATTTCAGCCAGCATAAAATATTCATGACCTGTTCAGAGGCTCCTCAACCAACCCTCTTTTTCGCCATGCCGGAACAGTCGTCAATCCACAGACAGGAGCGCTCTCTACACACACCATCCGCATCGGTGGCATAGCAGGGATGATTACCCTCATGAGACTGAATCATGCGGATCAGCTCAAACTTTTTCAGCTTACCCACCGTTAAACCACGTTGTTTGGCGATTTTACGTACTTGCGGCATTTTCATGCTGTTCCCCCTATCATTAGTTATATAACATTTAAAATTCAGATGCCTACCCGCCACAATAATAGGCTATAAAAGAGACTAGATCACTAAACTATTAAGACGCTATGACGAATATAATGGCAATCCAACCCTAACCACTCACCATAAGGATTTATACCCATGAAAATGGCACTCATCGGCCTTGGTAAAATGGGCGGCAATATGGCCCGCCGTCTCCGTCGCGGCGGCATCGATGTGATCGGTTTTAATCGTTCACCAGAAATTGTGAACACCTTAGCATCCGAAGAGGGAATGATTCCCGCAACCTCAGTCAACGACGCAATCAGCAAACTGGAGGGACAACGTATTATCTGGCTCATGCTCCCTTGTGGCGAACCGACTGAGCAGATGATTCAACAGCTGATTCCGCAACTCAATAAAGGTGACATTGTTATTGACGGGGGTAACTCTAACTTTCACGATACCCAGCGCCGCCACCAGATGCTGGCCGAGCACGGCATTAGCTTCATGGATGCGGGCACCTCAGGGGGCGTATGGGGGCTGGATAATGGCTACTGCATGATGGTGGGAGGCTCTAAGGAAAATTTTGCCACCATTGAGCCCATCATCAAAGTACTTGCGCCCAGCGAAAAAGATGGCTGGATTCACGCCGGACCTTGCGGTTCAGGCCACTACACCAAAATGATCCACAACGGTATCGAATACGGCATGATGCAGGCGATGGCAGAGGGTTTTGCCATCATGGAGAGCAAGAAAGAGTTCAACCTCGATCTCGCAGCCCTTGCAGAGTCATGGCGTCACGGCTCTGTAGTGCGCAGTTGGTTGTTAGACTTAACTGCCGACTTCCTCAAAGCGGATCAAAAACTCACCGCAATCGACCCCTACGTTTCTGACTCGGGCGAAGGACGCTGGACCTGCATTGAAGCGATCGACCAAGGTATCTACGCACCCGTACTCTCACTCGCCATCCATGCACGCTTTGCCAGCCAAGGTAATGGTGACTACGGCAACAAGATGTTATCCATGATGCGAAATGCCTTTGGTGGCCACGCCATGAAGAGTGCCAATTAACAGGAGATCATCATGATCGAACCATGCACTTTTGTGATTTTTGGTGCCACCGGCAACCTTTCGCAGATTAAATTACTACCCGCCCTCTACCACTTGGAAGAGGCCGGAAAACTACCCGATGGCCTGAAAATTCTCGCCATTGGTCGTCGTGAGTGGGATAACACTATCTGGCGTAAACAGGTAAAAGGCTATCTCGAAAACAAAGCACGAGGCGGCATTAACGAAAAGGTATTCGCAAATTTTTGCCAACGCCTGTGCTATTTTCAAGGAGATCTGACCAATCCGGATGCCTACCACAAGCTAAAAAAACTCATCGCTGAGGATAGCGACCTGCCCGACAATATCGCCTTCTACATGGCAATACGCCCCTCTGAATTCGGCACCGTCAGCCAATACCTGGCAGATGCGGGGCTCAATAGCGAAGAGAGTGGCTGGCGGCGCATTGTTGTCGAAAAACCGTTTGGCTATGATCTAGAAAGCGCACAGATGCTCGACCAGCGCATGCATAAAGATTTTAGCGAAAGCCAGATTTACCGAATCGATCACTACCTCGGAAAAGGCACTGTACAAAATGTATTAGCATTCCGCTTTGCCAACATCCTGCTAGAGCCACTGTGGAACCGCAACTACATCGACCATGTACAGATTACCCACTCAGAATCGAAAGGCATCGAAAACCGTGCTGACTACTACGACGGCGCGGGTGCCATGCGTGACATGATCCAGAGCCACCTTATGCAGTTAATGACACTGGTAGCCATGGAACCCCCCGCCACACTGGATGCAGAATCAGTACGCGACGAAAAAGTAAAAGTACTGAAATCAGTACGCCAAATACCACAACACGCCGCCCACGCCCACTCATTCCGCGCCCAATACACACACGGAACAGTGGATGGCGAAAAGGTAAGCAGCTACCTAGAGGAGTCTAATGTACCCAAAAACAGCTCCACCGAAACCTATGCTGCCCTAAAACTCTATGTGGACAACTGGCGCTGGAAAGGAGTCCCCTTCTACCTGCGCACCGGCAAACGGATGGCACAAAACAGCTCTGTCATCAGCATTCGCTTTAAGCGACCACCCCAACAGCTTTTTCAAGAGACCCAAATTCAGCGTTTTGAACCCAACTGGTTAGTACTCGGCATACAACCTAATGAGTGCCTGCGCTTTGTGGTTCAAGTTAAAGAACCTGGCCTTGAGATGAAAATTCGCACCACCCAGATGGATGCCAGCTACTGCCGGGCCAGTGATGTCAAACTGGATGCCTATGAAGCGCTGCTGCTCGATATAATCGAGGGTGACAGCACCCTATTCCTTCGCTACGACGAAGTGAACTGGGCCTGGAAAATCGTCGACCCAATCCTCAAAGTCTGGTCAATGGAACGTGACTTCATTCACACCTACGCAGCCGGAAGCTGGGGCCCGGCCGAAGTCAACCGCCTATTCGACAGTGATGACCAGTATTGGCGCAACATGGTCGGCGAGTTTGAGCTATAGACTCAAGGATAGCACTCTTAATTCAACTGGCTATCCCCTCAGCTATGCTGGGGGAGACTCGCTAGGAGGCTGTCGGGCTTAGGTGATCGTAGCGAGGGAAAGCCATTTTGAGTCCATTTTTTTGATCGTTTGAGGCGAATATTGAGCATATTCAACGAAAATGATCGGAGAAATGGGCCTGAATGGCTTTTCCGCAGTAGATTCACCCTGAGTCCGACAGCCTCCTAGGGTTTGACTCAAACTGCGGTTGCTTCCTTGCGATGTTTGTCAAGATAGTTGTCCAGCGCTCTGCTGATTCTCCTCTAATTCCAGGCCCTTTTTTACCCTAACTTTCTGGATTCAACCACACTTCACTGACAGCGACCCTATGTGTCAACCTAACCCCATACAGTCACTGTATGTGAAGGTGAAGGGGTCGGTCTGTACATAGGGCTGCGATTGCAGCTTAGGTGGTTATGCACTTCGAGGTTGAATCTGCCGTACATAAACAATGAAGAGTTGAGTAGTTACAATGAATGAAGGAGCATCACCAGATAGAATCCCGCGAATAGCAGAGGCTGGTGGATAAGATAGATCAACAGACTGTGACGACCACCTAACGCAAGAGAGCGAACCAAGCCGTTACGCGGCTGTGAGGTGGTACTCAACAACGGGTATTTTTCAATCAAACGCCCTAGGAACATGCCCAGTAGAACAACACCAAACCAGGGAAGAAACGGCACATAATCCACGGTACGCGGCCCTTGGGTCACCAAGCCAAACCAGTGTAGGGCGGGGGCATTGAACCACTCATGCTGGAATAGGTTTGCTGTCGCTATCAACAATACCCCCAGCAGTAGGTTCATCCAGTAAAAGCGTCGAAACAGCAAGCCAATAACGCTTGCAAGAGCGATAAAGTGTAAAATACCAAATAGAATCACTTTGTCTGGAAACACCAGGTAGCTGCCAAAGCTAACCAGCCCCGCTGCACCCACCAATAACATCAATCGAGTGCCATAGCGGCGTAGGTTAAGCCCCTTCCCTGCCGCCAATTGAAGGCTAATGCCCACTAGACAGAGAAAAAAAGTCACAATCAGGGTGCGGAAGTTGAGCCAAAATGGGTCACGGTAAAAGTCCACTTCAAGGTAATTGAAGTGGTTTAAGTCATAGGTAAAATGAAAAACAACCATCATGACGATCGCCACACCACGCGCTGCGTCGATTGCAATATAACGCGTACTGGGCACTCCCTTTACTACTGGAAAATTTGCTGACACCGATTAGCTCACCCATGTTGTCTATTTTTGTGGATAGTAAACACCACCTTTATGTTTTTCGCCATCGGCCGTTTTAAATAGAATCATCAGTTGATGCTTGCCGCCATGGCCCAGGTCATAACCAGCCATCATCCAGTCGCCCATTTTCATCGCTTTTTTGGTTTCTGATTCGCCACTGGGGTGCACCACTTTAGTATTCATAGTGAGGCCGCTGAGTGCCTTGCCATCTTTTTCGACTTTAATCATAAAGTCATGGCTACCGCCCATCTCTTTACCTGGTTTGGCCTTCATAACGTGGAAGGTCACATCGTAACCATCGATCTCTCTTTCAACCAAAAACATGCCGCCGCCCATTGCGGAGCCATGATCGCCATGGTCTGCGTGATCGTCCTGTCCACTGTGGTCACCGTGATCCATAGAGCCATGATCATGGCCATGCCCCCCGTCATGCTCACCCGCCGCCTGCAAAGGACCAGCGACCAGTAAAGCGGTCAATGTGATAATTGACAAAGATTTTATTGAGTTTTTCATTGTTGACTCCTGTGTTAAAAAATACCCATTATTTTATGGTGCTTGCTGTTTATATTTTTCCTGCATCTGCAATATCACCCCGTAAATAACCGGCAATACCAACAGACAAAGCAGTGTGACAGTGACCATGCCACCCACCATCGGTGCGGCAATACGTTGCATCACTTCAGACCCGGTGCCGCTGCCCCACATAATAGGCAACAGTCCGGCGGTGATGGCGGTAGCGGTCATAGCGATGGGGCGTACACGCTCTGAGGTGCCATGGTGTACCGCCGCCATAATTTCAGCCCCTGTTAAACGCCCACCCTTCGCTTTGCGCCGCCGGGCAAGCTCCTGATCAATAAAGGTGAGCACTAATACGCCTATCTCTGCCGCTACTCCCGCCAGGGCGATAAAACCGACCACCACGGCAACCGAGATATTGAAGCCCAGCAGGTAGATCAACCAAAATCCGCCGATCAAACCAAAGGGGATGGAGAGCATCACCACCAGTGGTGCGGTAATATTGCGGAAGTTGAAGTAGAGCAACAGAAAAATCAACAACAGCGTCGCGGGTACCACAATGCGCAACCTTTCAGCCGCCCGCTCCATATACTCAAACTGCCCCGACCAGACCAGGTCATACCCCGGCGGTATGCTGACCTGTTCAGCCACTACTTTTTTTGCTTTTGCCACATAGCCACCGATGTCAGATGTTTTAATATCCACGTAGACCCAGGCGTTGGGACGGGAGTTTTCACTCTTGATACTCGGGGGGCCACGGCGCAGTTGCAAGTCGGCCACCAGTGATAACGGAATCTGCGCCCCAGTGGGGGTTGGAATCAATACCCGTTTGAGGCTCTCCAGGTTGTCACGCAACTCACGGGGGTAGCGTACATTAACCGGATAGCGCTCCAGCCCCTCAACCGTGTAGGTGACATTCATACCGCCAATGGCGCTCTGTATCACATCCTGCACATCGCCGGTAGTCAGCCCGTAGCGTGAGGCCTCTTGCCGATCAATATCAAAATCAAGATAGTAACCACCCGCCGCTTTATCCGCAAAAGCCGACAGGGTATCAGGCAGTTGTTTCAGTGCCTGTTCAATCTCATTACCGACCGCCTCCAATACGTTCAAATCAGGGCCACTGACTTTGATACCAATCGGCGTTTTTATGCCGGTAGAGAGCATGTCAATTCGTGTCTTGATCGGCATGGTCCAGGCGTTAGAGAGACCGGGGAATTTGATCGCCGCATCCATCTCATCCATCAGCTCTTTGACTGTTTTACTGGGGTCAGGCCACTCATCTTTGGGCTTAAGTCGAATGGTTGTTTCCAGCATCGCCAGCGGTGCCGGATCGGTTGCGGTCTCGGCACGCCCTACTTTGCCGAAGACATGATGCACTTCAGGGAAAGATTTAATAATCTTATCCGTCTGTTGCAGCAGCTCTTTCGCCTTGGTGATGGAGATGCCGGGATAAGTCGTCGGCATATAGAGAATATCCCCTTCATTCAATGGCGGCATAAATTCGCTGCCCAATTTACTGAGTGGATAAAAAGTAACGGCCAATAGAATCAGTGCCAGAAACATCGTCAGCCAACGCCAGCGAATCGCCAGATTCAAGGTGGGAACATGAATAAAATGGAGGAATCGATTAACCGGGTTTTTTGACTCCGCCGGGATTTTCCCCCGAATAAAATAGCCCATCAAAACGGGCACCAAGGTGATTGCCAAAATAGCTGCCGCCGCCATAGCGTAGGTTTTAGTAAAGGCCAGCGGCGCAAACAGCCGCCCCTCTTGTGCTTGCAGGGTGAATACTGGCAGAAAGGAAACCGTAATAATCAGCAGCGAAAAAAACAGCGCCGGCCCGACCTCCCGCGAAGCTTCAGTCACCGCCTGCCATCGCTCCGATGACTGCAACTCGCGCCCCTTCTCTTTCACCATCTGTTCCAGATGTTTATGACAGTTTTCAATCATCACAATCGCCCCATCCACCATGGCTCCTATCGCAATAGCGATACCCCCTAGCGACATAATATTGGCATTAATCCCCTGCCATTTCATGAAAACAAAAGCGAGCAAAATACCAATAGGTAGCGAGAGAATAGCCACCAGCGCCGAGCGAGCGTGCATCAAAAAGATGATACAAATAAGGCTGACCACAAAGATCTCTTCGATCAATTTTGTTTTCAGGTTATCCACCGCCCGGGTAATCAGATCACCACGGTCATAAACCGGCACGATCTCCACCCCGTCCGGCAGGCCGGGTTTAAGCTCTTCCAGCTTGGCACGCACCCGCTCGATCACCGCCATGGCATTTTCACCGTAACGCATAATCACCACGCCACCCGCCACTTCGCCTTCACCATTCAACTCAGCAACACCACGGCGCAACTCTGGCCCGATCTGAATATGGGCGACATCTTGCAAACGAATCGGCGTACCCTTTTCATCCACACCCACGGGAATAACATTAAGGTCATCAATCGACTGGATATAGCCTGAACTACGTACCATATATTCGGTTTCCGCCATCTCGATCAACTTGCCGCCCACATCATTATTGGAGCGTTGAATGGCATGTTTTATTTTTGAGAGAGGAATGTTGTAGGCTAGAAGTGCATTGGGATCAACCTCCACCTGGTACTGCTTAACGTAACCACCCACCGAGGCCACTTCCGAAATCCCTTCAACAGTCTGCAACGGATAACGCAGATACCAATCCTGGATTGAGCGCAGCTCAGCCAGGTCGGTATTACCGGTTCTATCCACCAGCGCATACTCATAAATCCAACCCACACCCGTCGCATCAGGCCCTAGCGAAGGGGTTAAACCACTGGGCAGACGACCACTAACGTAGTTGAGATACTCCAGCACCCGCGAGCGTGCCCAGTACATGTCGGTACCATCATCAAAAATAATGTAGACAAACGAGAAGCCAAAAAAGGAGTAGCCACGCACCACTTTGGCATTCGGCACCGCCAGCATCGCCGTGGTGAGCGGATAGGTCACCTGATCTTCAACCACTTGCGGCGCTTGGCCAGGATATTCGGTGAAAACAATGACCTGCACATCGGAGAGGTCAGGAATCGCATCCAGCGGGGTGTTTTTCATTGACCACCAACCCGCCGCAACAATAATAATCGCCGCGATAATAATCAGGAAGCGGTTACGCAGAGAGGCATCAATGATACTAATGACCATTACTTAGACTCCCCCATGCTCATACCATCCATATCCATATCCGACATCTCCATCTCATCCATCTCCATGTCACTCATATCGGGCTCTGCCCTACCTTCCATCGCGGCCATCATTTTGGCAGTGGCTTCGCGCAGCTTGGATTCGGAATCAATCAGGAACTGGCTGGAGGTGACCACCTCTTCACCCTCCTCGATCCCGGAGAGAATCTGAGTAAACCCTTCAGCACTCACCCCCAAGGTCACTTCGCGGGGTTCAAACTTGCCCGGCTCACGCACCACAAACAGCTGCTCACGACTCCCCGAGCGGACAATCGCCTCTGAGGGCACCACAATCGCATCGGGCTGTGGATCAACATAGAGCGCCACATTGGCAAACATGCCCGGCTTGAGTGACTGATCGGCATTATCAAATTCCAGGCGCACCTGCACGGTGCGACTCTTACGATTCAGTATGGGGTGAATGAAGGTTATTTTTCCGTTGTAAGTTCGGCCCGGTGCTGCTCGAACGCGCATTTCAGCACGATCACCCAAGGCCAGCCAGCTCAGCTCATCCTCAAAAATATCCACATTGACCCAGATACGACTCAGATCAGCAATCAGGTAAAGCTCATCTTTAGGGGTCACATATTGCCCCTCCCGCACCCCAATGTGCATCACTCGCCCCTCAAAGGGTGAGTGAATGTGGAGCTCTTTTTTGATTTTTCGGCTCTGCTCCAACTCGCGAATTTGGTGTTCAGGTACATCAAATAGCTGCAAGCGATCACGGGCACTGGTGAGAAGGGTTCGAGCACTCTTTTTCATCTGCTCAGCACCGCTATTTTGCAGCGCCTCCCAGTTACTCAACGCCACCAGATACTCTTGTTGCGCGGCAACCAACTCGGGGGAGTAAATACCGAGTAAAATGGTATCTTTACTCACCTTTTTACCGGTCTGATCCACCTTCAACCTCTCAATCCAACCGGAAGTTTTTGGGTGCAGACGAGAGAGACGCTCCTCGTTAAAATCAACGCGCCCCAAACCATTCAACACCCGTGATAGCTCGCGTGTTTCAGCTAAGAACGTCCGCACCCCGATATTTTGCACGGTAACCGGATCGATGGTTACCGTACCCACGGGTTCATCTGCACCGCCATCATTGGCATAAACAGCGATATAATCCATGCCCATATCATCCTGCATAAAGACCGGCGAGGTGATGGCTGGATTCATTGGGTTACGATAGAAAAGTACCGCCTTCTCCTTCGGTTTCTCTTCATCTGCATAGACCGCGATATAGTCCATTCCCATCTCATCTTGCGTAAAGACGGGTGAAGTAATCGCCGGATTCATCGGGTTGCGATAAAACAGCACCTTTCGCTCGGAGGATGAATCCCCTGTCGCCACACCACCCCCTGTCACAGGTGAGCCTGATGTAAGATAACCCGCACCAAAACCGATACCCAGTGCGGTAATCACGGCTACGCTAATAAGCGCCTTACTCATAAACATTCTCCTCACCAACGGCGGCAACTAAGCGCGCCTTGGCCTGGTTCGCGGCACTTAATGCCTTCCAATATTGGGTTTCATAGTTATAAAGTGTGGTTTGACTGCGCACCAGGTCAAGAAAGTCGACCTTGCCTACCTGATAGCCCGCCAACATCGCATCAACCGTCTGACGCGCTTGCGGAATAATCTCCCGCTGAAAAAGCACGGTTCGCTCACGGGCGTAGTGGTAATCCGCCGCTGCCTGCTCTACTTGTGAGAGCACCTGATTACGTTGATCATGAAGCTGATACTGCTGTTGCAAGCGCTCAGCGTTGCGCTGGTCAACGCTCCGATCCTGTTTGCTGCCGGTGTAAAGGGGAAGATTCATGCTGAACATAATAGAACCGAGGTCGGCACGGCGGCCACCATCCGGATCACGGCCACTGCGCAGCCCATAGACCGCACCCACCTTAAAGTTGGGCGCATACTCTTTTTTCGCCAAATCAACCCGGCTGCGCGCCGCACTCAACCGCTCATTTTGCGCTTTCAGTTTCGGGCGAATAGCTTCAGCCTGTTGCTGCAACGTCTCTGAACTGCTCAACATCGGCAGTCCCTCTTCAACCAGCGCGGGTAGCTGAATCGTTTGCTGTGCCGGGCGATTCATCAACACATTCAGGCGTATCACCTCATTTTTGCGCATGTTTTCGGCACGCAGCGCACGATCACTCAATGTGGACAACTCCAAATGTGCCAACAAAATATCCTGCTGCAACCCTCGGCCAACCGTATAGCGCACCTCAGCGACATTCACAAACTGAGCCAATAAGATTTGATTTTGTGCAATCACCACCAGCGCCCGATCCAGGTAAAATATATTCCACCACACCGTTTTAACATCACGTACCAGTTGCAGCCGCTTCTCTGCTACGTCAGCCACTGCCGCGCCCGCCTCATGCAGAGCCGCCTCAGAACGCAATGCCAGTTTTCCGGGATAAGGCAGTGCCTGGGTAATACCCACCTGAAGTTGTGTCATCCCCTCCTGAGTAAAAGAGAAACTATCCAGTGGCAAATTGGCCAGATTAATAGAGAGCACCGGGTCGGGTAACGCTTCAGATTGATCAGGAATTTCCGCCAATGCCTGGGCTCTAGCATCAATCGCCGCCAAACCAGGATTAGCGCTCAAACTCTCGGCCACCGCACTCTCCAAAGAGAGCCATTCCGCCGCCTGCGCAGTGTGTAACCCCAACATCAGCGCCAATGCCAACAGCAGCCGTGTGAGCGAGTAACAACAATTTTGAGAACGAAAATACAAATCAGCTACCCCATGGATATTTTGGATTAAGAGTAGTGAATATCGGCTGTCACTTGGGTGACGATAGCATTACAATTTTGTAATGTTGCTGTCATACTCATGACAGACGCTGTGGACTAAGCTGTTAGAATGAAAATATTGATTGTTGAAGATGAAATTAAAACCGGCGAATACCTCAAGCAGGGGCTAGGTGAAGCAGGCTTTATTGTCGATCTGGCACATAACGGACTGGATGGCCACCACCTGGCAATGACCGGCGAGTATGACTTAATGGTGCTGGATATCATGCTGCCCGATGTCGACGGCTGGCGGATTTTGAAATCACTGCGGGAAGCAGGCAAAGAGGTTCCCGTGCTGTTTCTCACCGCTCGGGATAGTGTCGATGACAGAGTAAAAGGGCTGGAGCTGGGTGCTGATGACTACCTGGTCAAACCCTTCGCCTTCGCCGAACTGCTTGCTCGAGTGCGCACCCTGCTACGCCGCAGCAGCGCACCCGCCACCGAGATGAGCCTAAGAATCGCCGATCTGGAGCTGGATTTAGCCCGCCATCGCGCCAGTCGTAACGGCAAACGCATCCATCTTACCGCCAAAGAGTTCTCCCTGCTGGAACTGTTAGTTCGCCGCCAAGGTGAAGTGCTACCCCGCTCACTGATTGCCTCACAGGTTTGGGATATGAATTTCGACAGTGACACCAATGTCATCGATGTTGCCATTCGTCGTCTGCGTGGAAAAATCGATGATGACTTTACACTCAAGCTGATTCAGACCGTACGCGGCATGGGCTATATGATCGATACCCCGGATGATGGCCGTTAGATGAAACGCCCCATCTCACTCACCTACCGATTAACACTCTTCTTCAGCATCGCAGCCACCGTGGTTTTTCTGACCTTTGGCTGGCTCATCGAACGCTCAATCAACGAACACTTTGCCCAAGAAGATATCAAAGAGCTTAAAGTGATCGCCCAAGCGGTAGAGCGCGCACTCACCACACGGCATACCAACCCAAGCGGCATCAAACAGCGCCTGGATGACATTCTCATCGGCCACCACGGGCCACTACTCCACATCAAAACCCCAGCAGGCGAAACACTCTATCGCAGCCCCGGCCCCGACCTCTTATCGATCACAGAGAGCCAAAATAATATCCAGCTATGGCGTGATGAACACCACAGCTACCGCGTACTCATCCAACAGATCCCCGCTGAAAATGGCGGCCAGTATAGCGTCACCATCGCCGTCGCCATCGACTTCCACCTGCACTTTATCAAAGAGTTCCGCTACACCCTGTGGCTCATGGTGATACTGGGCATCATCGTCATGGGCGTATTGAGCTGGGTAGCGGTACGACAAGGCCACCGCCCACTGCACAACATTGTGCAACAAATAAGCCAAACCCGTGCCAGTCAACTCAACGCCCGTCTCAACCCTGAGGTAGTTCCCGCAGAACTCACCGAGCTAGCCCACTCGTTCAATGAACTACTCCAGCGCATGGAAGAGGCCTTCAACCGCCTCTCCAACTTTTCCGCCGACATCGCTCACGAGCTGCGCACCCCGGTGACCAACCTAATGACCCAAACCCAGGTTGCCCTCTCACAAGCGCGCAACACTGAAGAGTACCAAGAGATACTCTACTCCAACATTGAAGAGTATGAGCGCATGGCGCAAATGATCGGCGACATGCTCTTTTTAGCCAAAGCTGACAACAACCTAAGCCCGCTTAATACAGAAAATATCAATTTAAAAGCCGAACTGCTCAACCTATTCGACTACTACGAAGCCTGGGCAGAAGAGTGTCACGTTTCACTACGACTAGAAGGGAGCTGCCAGATTCAAGGTGACCGGCTAATGTTGCGGCGAGCATTAAGCAACCTGCTCTCCAATGCCATACGCCACACCCCGGCTGAACAGACAGTAACCGTACAACTGGAGCATAACGATAATCAAACGATCGTCCGGGTAAAAAACCCCGGCACCCCCATACCTGAAGAGCACCTCTCCAAACTCTTCGACCGCTTCTATCGTGTTGACCCCTCTCGCCAACGCAATGGAGAGGGCACGGGGCTAGGGCTGGCCATCGTAAAATCAATTATCGAAGCACACGGTGGCACCATTCAGGCCCACTCAAACGAAAAACAGACTCAATTCGTAGCCATACTTCACCACACCACCGCCAAAGCCATCGCTCAAATAACACGCGGGACAAAGACCACATAGCCCCCTTAAAGTGGACCCCAGATTCCAGACAGTAGTTTAAGCTGTACCCTGAAGGTCAGGAAATGAGTGAGCAGAAAAAACGCAAACTATACACTGCTGAATTCAAGTAAAAAGTGGAATTTGAAGCGCTCAAAGGTGTGAAAACGATCAACGAAATTAATCAGGCATATGGTGTCCGCCCCGTGCAAATGGGTCACAAAGGAAGGTGTTACGCACCTCCTATCTCTCTGCAAAACCCTTTCGAATAAGAGCCTTTCCATTACACTTTGGCGGTAACTTTAGAGATAGCTTCACAGGAGAACCCTATGAATAATACAGGCATAAAAAAACGGCTTAGAAAAATTGCTGTCGATGACAACACTTTGTCTAAGCCGCTTATAATTTGGTAGCGGGGACAGGATTTGAACCTATGACCTTCGGGTTATGAGCCCGACGAGCTACCAGACTGCTCCACCCCGCATCAACTTGTGGCGTATTCTAACAAAAAAAATTTAGAACGCAAGCGCTATTCATCAATCGTTGCTTTCTTATTGAATTAAAAATACTTTGTAGCTATTCCACGTGTTTATATTTCGCCTCAAATCGAGGTGTTTTCGCACACGCAGAGGAAACATTTAGGGCTTATGTGACCGATTAAGTACGAAAACAACCAAACATTGGGGGGGGCAAAAAATGAGTGCGTTGAGTCGTTACCCTGTTTTTTGTGCAATGACATAGGCAATGGCAAAGTCGCGCTCATCCGATAGTGAGAGAAATATCTCGCCTACCTGCATCTGCTCTGCCCGCTCTGCCGCTTTATCACTCAGGGTCACTTCTGGCTTACCCAAAGAGTCATTACTGATCACCACCTGCCGCATACTGATACCATCACGAAAACCACAGCCCAGGGATTTTACCACGGCCTCTTTTGCGGCAAACCGCTTGGCCAGGTGGTTGGCTTGATGGATCTGTTTGCGATACGTCGTCATTTCATCGTCTGAGAGTATCCGCTGGGCAAAGCGCTCTCCGTGACGCTCTATTCCCGCCGCCATTCTTGCAACGGCGACGATATCGGTGCCGATGCCCACGATCATGCGCGAGCGGATGCCATTAGGTTACGCATCTCAATCACCGCCGCTTGCAGGCCAGTAAAGAGTGCCCGCGCAATGATCGCATGACCAATATTCAGCTCTTTTATCTCAGCCAGTGTGGCGATTGGTTTTACATTTTGATAGTTAAGTCCGTGACCGGCATTCACTCGCAAGCCTATTGAGGCACCAAAGCTTACCGCCTTTTGAATGCGGACAAATTCGATTTCCCGCGCTTTTGCTGTTTTTGCATCGGCATAGTGGCCGGTATGAATTTCGATAACCGGCGCGCCCACCTCTTTGGCGGCTTCAATTTGTGCACAATCGGCATCGATAAAAAGTGAAACCCGAACATCCGCCTCTGCGAGTCGTTCGCACGCCTCTTTAATGCGTGTTTTCTGGGCTACAATTTCCAGCCCACCTTCGGTGGTCAACTCTTCCCGACGCTCGGGAACCAGGCAGCACTCTTCCGGTTGTATTTTTTCGGCAATGCTCAGCATCTCGTCGGTGACTGCCATCTCAAGATTCATTCGAGTCAGCAGGATATCCTTGAGCATTTCGACATCCCGATCTTGTATGTGACGGCGATCTTCGCGCAGGTGCAGTGTGATCGCATCCGCTCCCGCCTGCTCGACTTCGATCGCTGCCTGAATAGGGTCAGGGTAGCGTGTACCACGCGCCTGGCGCAGTGTCGCCACATGGTCAATATTGACACCCAGTAGAAGGTTACCTTGCTCTATCACGCGGACTCCTCAATCAGTTACTTTCATTTTTTGAATCAATTCTCGACTGTTCAGGGGTTTGTCACCCAGCAGTACAGCCAGCATTGTACGCATTAACTTTTTTGCTTCGCGGCGGCTGCGCTGTTGGCTTAAGTCACCGCTGGCAAGGTCAAGCAGTGTGCCACCGTGTAGTGGCAGGCCACTCTGTTCGCCATCTCGCCAGTGATAGGCACCGCGCATCGGCTGATAGTGGTAACGCTGCTCCGGTTGCAGTGCCTCACCGCTCGCCACCTCAGTTTCAAGGTTAAGAGCATACCCTAAATCATTCAGTAATCTTAATTCAAATTGCCGTAACAGCCACTCTAATTCAGCACCTTTTTCATCTTGTGATAACTGTTTAAGCAGCAGCTCGTACAGAGCATAGAGCGCCGGATAAGCTTCTTCGTGCTGTAGTAGTCGCACCAGTAGTTCGTTGATATAAAAGCCACTCATCATCGAGAGGCCACTCAACAAGTGCATGCTGCCATTCTCTTCGACCTGGTCAAGCGAATATAAGGGGCCACGTCCACGCCAGGAGAGTAATAACGGTCGATAGAGCTGAAAAAGAGGTGTCAGGGGCGACTTTTTTCGTCGCACCCCTTTGGCTACCAGGGCGATGCGCCCATGTTCCGGGGTAAATAATTCGAGGATGGCGCTGGTTTCTCGGTATGGACGACGGTGCAATAGGTAAGCAGGCTGCAAGCAAATACGCTGGCTGTTACTGGTCATCGTAGCCTAGGCTTCTCAGGGCGCGCTCATCATCTGACCACCCCTCTTTCACCTTCACCCACAACTCGAGATGCACTCTACCATCAAATAGTTTGTTCATATCCTTGCGCGCATCCTGACCCACTTTTTTCAGCACCTGACCACCTTTGCCGATTACGATAGCCTTTTGGCCTGAGCGCTCAACCCAGATCCGCGCACAGATATGAATACGCCCTTTCTCCTCTTTAAACTTTTCGATCTCGACCGTTAGAGCGTAGGGTAGCTCTTCGCCCAATGCCCGTATCAATTTTTCCCGAATAAGTTCCGCCGCCAGAAAGCGCATGCTGCGGTCGGTGACCTGATCTTCAGGGAACACCAGGGTGTCTGATTCTGGCAATAGCTGTTCGATTTCAGATTGCAGACGATCCAGGTTGTCGCTATTACGTGCAGAGACCGGCACCACGGCTACAAAATCACGCTTAGCCGATAACCTTTCGATGAGCGGTAACAGCTCACTTTTTTGTTTAATTTTATCCGTTTTATTGACGGCGAGAATAACCGGGACATCTACTTTTTGCAGGCGCTCCAGCACCATCTGGTCATCACCATTCCAGCGATCACCTTCGACCATGAAGACCACCACATTAACATCATCAATCGAGGCACTGGCTGCTCGGTTGAGGTAGCGATTCATCGCACGCTTGCCCTGCATGTGCATGCCGGGCGTATCGATATAGATCACTTGCGCTTGCGCGGTTGTTTTGATGCCAAGAATACGATGACGGGTGGTTTGTGGCTTGTGGGCAGTGATACTGATTTTTTGTTCGAGAATATAGTTCAACAGCGTTGATTTTCCGACATTGGGTCGCCCAATAATCGCCACATAACCACAACGAAAACCTTTGGCTAAATCATTCATTGTCCCAATATCTCCAAAAATACTTGTGCGGCTGTTTGCTCCGCTTTACGACGGCTAGAACCCCGCCCCTCGGTCACCTGCTCTAACCCTTCGATCTGGCAGGAGATAATAAATTGTTGTTCATGCGCCTCACCCTCAAGTGAGACTAATGCATAGACAGGCAGCGGTTTTTTTCGCCCCTGCAGATACTCCTGAAGACGGGTTTTAGGGTCTTTTATGGTCACATTGGGTGAGATTGTTTTTAGCCGTTCAGCAAACAAGCGCAGCAGTAACGCCTTCGCCTCTTCAAACCCGCCATCCAGATAGACCGCGCCGATAATAGCCTCAAAGGCATCTGCCAATATCGATTGCCGACGAAAGCCACCGCTTTTCATCTCCCCCTGACCAAGGGAGAGATACTCACCCAGCTCGAGATCTTTGGCTAACAGGGCTAATGTTTCACCTTTCACCAAGCTGGATCGCAAGCGACTGAGAACCCCCTCACTTTCGCGGGGAAACTGCTGGAACAGCTGCGCCGCAATAACGAAGTTGAGAATCGAGTCCCCCAGAAACTCCAGCCGTTCATTGTTATTTGACCCCACACTGCGGTGAGTGAGCGCCTGAAGCAACAGCGCACTGTTTTGAAACGAGTATTGAAGGGTGCGCGATAGCTTTGCTATATCAGCCATTAATAGTCACTCGCACCTATCTCCTCTTCGAATGAGATGATTAAATCAATATTCCCAAACAGCCGAGTTCGGTCTTCATAAAACAGATAGAGCGAGACACTACCATCTGGCCCAATCTCAATATCTACATCACGGTCATCAATTACTCGAATATTTTCAATACTGAAACGACTACTCAGACCTTTTCTAACCTCCTTCAAGTTCATCTCTTGCTGCTCGGATTGCTGAACAAGGCGTTTCATGGCAGAGACAATCTGACTATTTTCCAGATAAATAGGTGTTACTTTAATGGCGACCAACGCAAAAATAACCACTACAGCCAAAACCAGCATCAGCGACATCATTGACATGCCGCCCTCTCTTCTCATGTTGCGCATACTGCCCCCTTAGTCAATCAATGTTCCGATACGGCCCCAGCCAACGCCACCATCCAGGCTCATCCAGATCAATACCGCTTTGCCCACTAGATTCTCTTCAGGTACAAAGCCCCAGACGCGACTATCATTACTATTGTCACGGTTATCGCCCATGACAAAATAGTGCCCTTCAGGAACCGTCAACTCGCCACTCATCGAGGCTCGGTCAGGGTTAATCAAAATCTGGTGTTTAACGCTACCCAGCTGCTCACTTAACAAGTGATTTCCGGTCATATTGAAGCCGGCACCCACCCCTTCATAAGGGTGGAGAAACTCCTGTTTAACCGCTTCACCATTAATATATATCTGCTTATTGATATAACCAACGGTGTCACCCGGCAAGCCAACAACACGTTTTATATAATCAATATCAGGATCTTCGGGGAAGCGAAAAACCACCACATCGGCGCGCTCCGGTTCGCCCAGCTCTAATATTTTATGGTGAGTCACCGGCAGGCGAAGACCGTAGCTGAACTTATTCACCATGATAAAATCGCCCACCAACAGTGTCGGCATCATTGAACCCGATGGAATGCGAAAAGGCTCCATCAGGAATGAGCGTAAGATCAGCACAATTAATATAACGGGGAAGAATGAACGGGCATACTCAATCAGCACCGGCTCACGCTTTAGCTGTGCTTGCAGGTTAACCTCACTCTCGCCTAATTCGGGCCTCAGAGCTTCCGCCTTCGCAGTACGAGCGGGCTTCCACCACACCACATCAAGCAGCCATATTAAGCCACACACCAGCAGTGCCCATACCATTATCAGCTCAAAATCGACATTCATTTTATTATTTTTTCCCTACATCCAGTACCGCCAGGAAGGCTTCTTGAGGAATCTCTACTGAGCCGATCTGTTTCATACGTTTTTTACCCGCCTTCTGCTTTTCAAGCAGCTTGCGCTTGCGAGAAATATCACCGCCGTAACATTTCGCGGTGACATTTTTGCGGAGTGCTTTCACCGTTGAGCGAGCGATAATTTGCGTGCCAATCGCCGCCTGAATAGCCACATCGAACATTTGCCGGGAGATAATCTCTTTCATTTTATCCACCAAGTCACGTCCACGGTGTTGTGCCTGGTCACGATGAACAATCACCGCTAGCGCATCCACTTTATCACCATTGATCATAATATCCAGCCGCACCATATTAGCCTCTTGAAAGCGATTAAAGCTATATTCCATGGAGGCGTAACCTTTGGACACCGATTTCAGGCGATCAAAAAAGTTGAGCACCACTTCAGCCATTGGCAACTCATATGTCAGTGTGACCTGGCTACCGCTATAGTGCATATTTTTTTGTACACCGCGTTTTTCAACGCAGAGGGTAATGACATTGCCCAAAAACTCCTGTGGCACCATGATACTGGCATCAATAATTGGCTCACGCATCTCTTCAATATGGTTGACTTCAGGTAGCTTGGCTGGATTGTCGATGGATAATATATTCCCTTTTGTATCCAGAACCTCGTACACCACGGTGGGAGCGGTGGTGATCAAGTCAATATCATGCTCTCGCTCCAGCCGCTCCTGGATGATCTCCATATGCAGCATACCCAGAAAACCACAGCGAAAACCAAAGCCCAACGCGGTTGAGTTTTCTGGCTCATAAAAAAGTGCCGAGTCGTTAATGCGCAGCTTGCTCAACGCATCGCGTAACCCTTCATAATCTTCAGCATTCACCGGAAACAGCCCAGCAAATACCCGTGGCTTTATCTCTTGAAATCCGGGCAAAATATCTTGCGCCGGGTTGTTGGCACCGGTAATCGTATCCCCTACCGGCGCACCATCAATCTCTTTAATACTACCATTCAGGAAACCCACCTCACCGGGACGTAACTCAGTGGTTTCGGTACGCTTGGGTGTAAAGATCCCCACTTTGTCTGCAATATGGACATTACCATTCGACATAATTTTAAACTTCTGCCCCTTGCGCAACACCCCGTGCTTCACCCGCACCAGTGACACCACGCCAAGGTAATTATCAAACCAGGAGTCGATAATCAGTGCCTGCAAGGGGGCATCAGGGTCACCCTCAGGTGGTGGAATCTCTTTCACCAGCCGTTCCAACACCTCCTCGACACCCACGCCGGTTTTGGCACTGCAGCGCACCGCATCCATGGCATCAATGCCAATAATATCTTCAATTTCAGCGGTTACTTTGTCGGGATCTGCGGAGGGCAGGTCAATTTTATTAAGCACCGGCACCACTTCGAGACCCTGCTCGATGGCGGTATAGCAGTTGGCAACGCTTTGTGCCTCGACCCCCTGTGCCGCATCCACCACCAGCAGCGCGCCCTCACAGGCGGCCAGTGAGCGGGAGACCTCATACGAAAAATCAACATGCCCCGGTGTATCAATAAAATTGAGCCGATATGTGTGACCATCGGCCGCTTTATAATTTAGCGTGACGCTTTGCGCCTTGATAGTGATACCGCGCTCACGCTCAATATCCATGGAGTCCAAAACCTGTGCCTCCATTTCTCGCTCAGCGAGCCCGCCACACACTTGAATAAAACGATCTGCCAATGTCGACTTGCCATGATCAATATGGGCGATGATTGAAAAATTTCGGATGTACTTCATCTCGGACACAAGGTTTTCTCACTCAGAATGGGGCCAAACCAAAACAAAAAAGGCGTCTAGGACGCCTTTTTTGAAAATGATGCGCTAGGCTGTCAATACCAAGCGCGGATTATAGCCCGAATAGGCCATAAATTATGCATAATCTTTACGCAAATTTATGAAACCTCCGGGGAAGTACTTTTTCGACTCTGATTGAAGTGTTGTCGTAGTGCTAACTCATCTAAGTGGTAATGACATATCTTAGCTTCTCCCGCCATCAATACCGGGACCCACTCACCAAAACGCTGCTCCAGAGTGGTATCGCCTTCAATATCAACCCAAGAAACATCAAAGCCCAGCGATGCTTGATAGGGGAGCAGTGCCTCAAGCATCACGCCACAAAGCGAGCAATAGTCATGACCGTAAACGGTGAGCTGCACCCTATCCACGGTATCAATCCAGTTTCAACGCCAGGAACAGCGGGGCCTTACCTCGCTGTACCAATACTCGAATGCTCTTACCGCTTGGCAAGCCTTCTTCCAGCTCAGAGAATTGGGCCACGTTGGTAATCTCTTCGTTATTGAGCATCAAGATAACATCTCCTCGCCGAATCCCCGCTTTTTTAGCCGCACCCGTATCAACCGAAAGCACCAGAACTCCACCCGACTCGACACCCGAGCGGCGACGCTGCTCGCTGTTTAAATCGGCTACTTGCAAGTTCAAACGACCACCGGCTGTTATTGCCGGTGTACTATCCACCGCAGCCACCACCTCTTCACCAGGCAGCTCGCCCAACACCACCTTTAAGGTGATTGTTTTGCCATTGCGCACAACCTTCACCTTGGTGGCGCTGCCCACCGCCGTCATGCCCACAAGTGGCGGCAGACTAGATGAACGTGCAAGTGTTTTGCCGTTAAACTCCACAATAACATCGCCCACTCGCAAGCCCGCTTTTTGCGCAGGGCTATCGGGCATCACCTGAGAGACCAAAGCCCCTTCCGGACGCGCCATGTTCATTGACTCAGCCAGCTCCCGGGTCACATCCTGAATCAGCACACCTAACCAGCCGCGAGAGACGAAACCCTGATCCTTTATCTGCTCGACCACGCCCATTGCCACCTCAATAGGGATCGCAAATGAGAGCCCCATAAAGCCACCGGTACGACTGAATATCTGCGAGTTAACCCCGATCACATTACCCTCCACATCAAACAGCGGGCCACCCGAGTTACCTGGGTTGATTGCAACATCGGTTTGGATAAAGGGAACATAGTTATCACGTGGCAAGCTGCGGCCTGTGGCGCTGACAATACCGGCGGTCACTGTTGCCTCAAAACCAAAAGGTGAGCCAATAGCCAGTACCCATTCACCCACTTTCACATCACTGTGACGTTGCAGCTTGACCACAGGAAGGTCATCGGCATCGACTTTCAACAGCGCAATATCACTCTTTTTATCCGAACCAACGACTTTAGCCAGTAGCTCACGCCGGTCAGAGAGCCGAACGATGATCTCATCGGCATCTTTAATAACATGATGATTTGTGAGCACATAACCGTCACTCGAGATGATAAAACCCGAGCCAAGCGACTCATTTTTAAACTCTTCAAACTCACGCTTATTGCCATTTTTATCATCAAAAAAGTGCCTAAAAAGATCGCCAAACGGCCCTTCCGGCATATTGGGCATACTGGGTAGACCGTGGGGATTGCGCAATTTTGGATGCTGTATTTTTTGAGTAGTGCTTATATTTACAATGGCCGGGCTGTATTTATCCACCAGCTTTGTAAAGTTTGGCAGGCCACTGTCGGCCAGAGCAGCACTCTGTAAACAAAGCAGCGCTATTAATAGCAAAACTGTAAATTTAGCATACACAACACAGCGTATCTTTAACATTTCAACTCCCAGTCACTCATTCAAACCCTCCTACTCCACACATCGAAACTCGATATGACGTGTAGATTAGGACTCATGATTAAACTTTACTATTTTCACCGCTTCATTTTCACGCCGCAAAATCACGGCTTGAAAGCGTTCATCTTCCGCCAGTTGCTTACTCAGATACTTTAAGAGAACAAAACCCAACAATAATCCACCCAGACCCGCCAAAATAGTGATGCCTTCACTTGAGAACAGCTGCTCAAAAACAAAAGCAAAAACAAATAACAGCAGAAGAGGTAAAATATAGGCGTAGAGCGAGCCTTTCAAGAGTGCTTGCTCTTGCAAACCAATCACAACCCGCTCACCTACCCGTGCTTTGGCCTGGTTGATCGCCTTCAGTTGTGTTCTCTTTTGTCCCATTACTTTTTGTAAAGTAGCGGTTCCACACCCTTTGTTCGCCGCACAGCTGTTACAACTTGAAGCACGCTCACTCTCGACCCATGCAAAGTTATCATCAACAGCAACCACCGTGGCACTCTCTTCAATCATTTTCAGCCACAGACTCAGCAATTAGCGTGACCGTTTCCAGAGGCACATCGCCCACCACAACCACCACATAATCACCCAGCAAGCGCCCAAAACCATTCAGCGCTCCCACACGGAACTCGCCGACACGAGGCTCTGCACTGCTGTCTTCTTTTTCAATGAAAATAGAGATGGAGGCGAGACCATCAGAAATCAACAGGTGCTCAACCGGAGATGCGCTCTCCTCACGCAAATTCCGCGACTTCAGCGAAAACCCATCCGGTAGCTCAGTAATATGCCAGCGACTTTCCCCTGCATCTTCCAGTGTGACAGGGGGGGGCTGGCGATACCATTTATAGTCGGTCAGATCGATCTTGGGAGATATGAGTTCGTGGGGAATTTGGTCGACCAGATGAATATCTGTAAACATAATGCGCTCGATCGCTTTGCCGTCGCCATCCAACAGGTCAGAGCGCAGTAGAAGCCCTTCAGGTGAAACCCAGAAGCGGTAACCGTAACGGTAAACATCTTTCGGTTTAAAGTCGATACGCTGGGTAACAACACCTGCGATACGCTCTTTCCTGCCCAGAGAGAGATGGTAGTATTTCTCAAATAACTTTAAGCTTTCAGGCTGAATAAAGGGTGACGTTGCAAGGTTGTTGCGGTGAGCTACCAGCACCACCTTCTCTTCAGGAAAGATGCTGGTCACCAAATCATTATTACGAATAATTTCACGGGCAGCGCCATTCAGGTGAACCAGTCGCTCGCGCTCACCCTCGGCACTGCTTGAGTGAACCACCATCATCGACTCAAGTTGATCATCATGTGCGTAGACAAATGTTCCGTGATAGTTAAGTCCTTTTTGCGCATCTCCAATTTTTTGCAACCACCCCAGCGCATCCACTGGCTGGGCAGAGAGTGCTGTTGTTCCGCATATAAGGAGAACCAGAAATGAGCAAACCCTCAACATAAAAACTACTTCCGCACTGTCTGCTGCCCAACAATGCGCGCATACGGCAACATGCCGTGAACACTGGCACTCACTGCATACTCACTATGGTCAACCAGATATTTATTAAGGCGCGGGTCGATTGTACGTTCCGTAGAGTTTGGAGCATTCGATAACCCAGCCACTTGTGTTTGAGTCACTACCGTGTCAGGTGTACTTTTGGCCAAAATCATCGGTTCACCACCGCTCGGTTGCACCGCTGTATTCAACACCACAACCACCCCCAAAATAGCAACCGACGCGGCAACTGCCAGGCCTGAAAAACGCTTGACTATCCTGTTGGCACTAGAAACCGGTTTATTGCCTTTGGAAAGTGCAGGCTCATCCACCAGGGCATCATGAATGCGTTGGGAGAGGTCGATATTTGCCTGTGCAGGCAGTTGCTGTTTGAGTGCATCACTAATCAGATGGTAGTCACGCCAGCGCTCGCGCAACGCTTGATCCTTTACGATGCGCTTACAGAGCATTGAAACTTCACCCTCTGCTATTTCGCCATCCATAAAAGATGAGACCTGGCTTTTTATTTTATCGCCCTTTTCCATACCCAAACCCTCTTGCTTATTCACCTGATAATGCACGTAGTTTTTCGCTAACCGTTTCACGGGCGCGAAATATGCGTGAACGAACGGTACCCACCGGGCACTCCATCACTTCAGCTATCTCGTCATAGCTAAGACCATCAAACTCGCGCAAAGTGAGTGCGGTACGCAAATCATCAGGTAAATTTTCAATTGTCTCGAAAACAGTATGCTGCACTTCATCTTTTGCCAAAATATTCTCGGGAGTGGCCACATCGTTCAGGCCAAACTCCTCTTCTCGCGACATCATCTCTTCACTGTCTATGCCCACATCACCCAAGCGACGACGCTGCGAGACCAAGAAGTTTTTTGCGGTATTGCTGGCAATACGGTAAAGCCAGGTATAAAAAGCACTCTCACCGCGAAAATTGGGCAGCGCCCGGTACGCTTTAATGAAGGAGTCCTGGGTGACATCCAGAGCATCACTTGGCTCGCGAACAAAACGGGATACTAATTTGATAATCTTATGCTGGTACTTGAGCACCAACAGGTCAAAAGCAGTTTTATCACCATTTTGTACTCTTTTTACCAGCTCCCGATCAGTGAAATTCTCACCCATTCGGGGATAACTCCTTTTTTATTGTTGTAAAAATTGCCCACTATCTAACTTACATGAGCAATCTGACTAGGGTTATTAAATATAGTTCGTTTTTTATTGACCCAACAGAGGCACACTATACTAAAATGGATCCCAAATCGACCCACGCAGAGTTCTGAGCAATTATAATTTCCTCTGAACTCACACACATAATATCAAGCTGATATCACCCCTATGACCTCACCCATTCAATACGATGCACTGATTATTGGCAGTGGCGCTTCTGGCCTTAGCCTTGCGCTACACCTTGCGCAAAACATCAAGGTTTGCGTACTCGCAAAAAGCAACCTTTTGGAGGGGGCGACCTATTACGCTCAGGGGGGAATATCTGCGGTACTCGATGAGCATGACTCGATTCAGTCCCACATCAATGACACTCAAAATGCGGGTGCCGGATTATGTGATGAAGCCATCGTTAAATATACGGTCAGCCACGGTGCCGAGCAGATTAACTGGCTTGCACAACAGGGCATGCCTTTTACAACACTTGGGGAGAGTGGCGGGAAACACTACCATCTAACCCAGGAAGGTGGGCATAGCCATCGCCGTGTCGCCCATGCAGAGGATGCGACTGGTCGCGCCATGGAGAGTACGCTTGAGAGCCAGGTACACAAGCACCAAAATATTGATATATTTGAACACCACATCGCTATCGACCTGATCACCAGCCAAAAAATAGGTATCCCCGGAAACCGAGTACATGGCGTTTATGTGCTGGATCGTCACAGCCAGCGGATAAAAACATTCCATGCCAAAACCGTTGTTTTAGCCACAGGGGGTGCTAGTAAGGTTTATCTCTACACCAGCAACCCTGATGTTGCCACAGGTGATGGCATCGCCATGGCTTGGCGAGCAGGCTGCCGTGTGGCCAACATGGAGTTCATTCAATTTCATCCTACCTGCCTCTACCACCCGCAGGCAAAATCGTTTTTAATAACCGAGGCACTACGAGGTGAAGGAGCAACCTTGCAGCTTGAGAGTGGTGAACGCTTTATGCCACGCTACGACGAGCGGGCCGAGTTAGCACCGCGAGATATTGTTGCTCGGGCGATTGATGCAGAGATGAAGCGATTAGGCAGTGACTGTGTCTATCTTGACATCACCCATAAGCCTGCAAAATTCATCATCAAACACTTCCCAAATATTCACCGGCGCTGCCTCACATTCGGCATTGATATCACACGGGAGCGAATCCCGGTGGTACCCGCCGCCCATTACACCTGTGGCGGTGTGATGACCAACCAACAAGGCCAAACGGATATTGATGGACTCTATACCATAGGTGAAGCGGCCTATACAGGGCTGCACGGAGCCAACCGCATGGCCAGCAACTCACTACTGGAGTGCCTGGTATTTGCCGCAGCGGCGGCCAAAGATATTTGCCAGCAACTCGTCGACCAACAAGGCCCGGAAATTTCACTTCCCCACTGGGATGATAGCCAGGTGACCCACGCCAATGAAGCGGTGCTCATTTCGCACAACTGGGATGAGCTGCGTCGATGTATGTGGGACTACGTGGGTATTGTGCGCAACAACAAGCGCTTACAGTACGCTAAACGGCGGATTAATTTGCTGCGTAACGAAATTGAAGAGCACTACCACCTTCACTGTGTGAGCAATGATCTAATCGAGCTGCGTAACCTGGTGGTCATTGCTGACCTTATTGTGCAGTGCGCCCTCAATCGCAAAGAGAGCCGTGGCCTGCACTATACACAGGATTACCCCACTCAAAACAATGACGCTCAGCCTCAGCCAACGATTCTGACTCCGCCAAATTTTGACCCAAGCCAGGCAGAGTAACCACCACTCAATCCAAGATTTTCAAAGTGTGCCGGAGCAGCACCCGCAATTTCCGCAGCTGATCGGTATCAGCGCTATCGGGCAACAACACCAGCGGGTGTCTACGGGAAAAATTCAACACAATCAGCAGGGGGTGGTTAACACTTTGCACCAGCTGCAAATGGGCAACATGCCCCCCGCCCTGCTGCCATAAACTCCACTCCCCCTCACCGTGCCATATCAACCACTGCACTGCTTTCACTTCAACTCGCGAAACATAACACCGCCAGTGCCGTCGGCAATCCAGGATCAACAACAAAGAGAGCGGTAGTTTGATCCAGATGGGGATCGGCATTATCCATAATAGAAACAGCGCCCCAAGGTAGAACAGGAGCAGAAGGGCAGCAAGGTAACGTGAACTCTCTACCTTAAGCTGAAAGTGGTTGCTTTTTGATACGTTCGACGACATCGGCAATCCCTGCCTCTTCTGATATTACTTCGTTAAAGAGCAGCTCCTGGAGCGTCTGATCTGAAAGTGCTAGCAACGCAACAAAAGCACTCTGTACTGCTGTGTCCTCCTGCTCATAGCAGCTATCCAGAAAGCCACGCAGCAGCAACTCCAGCTCCAACATACTGCGCCGACACTGCCATTGAAGGCGAGATATTTCACTCATAAGGAGTGTTTCAACATCAGTTTTTTAATATTGCCAATCGCCTCAGTCGGATTAAGCTGTTTTGGACAAACATTCATGCAGTTCATAATGGTGTGACAACGAAACAATCGATAGGGGCCTTCCAGCTCATCCAGGCGCATCGCCGTGGCCTGGTCTCGGCTATCGGCAAGAAAACGCCACGCCTGTAACAGCGCAGCCGGGCCTCTGAATTTGTCGGGGTTCCACCAAAAAGATGGGCAAGCGGTAGAGCAGCAGCCACACAAGATACACTCATATAAGCCATCCAACTTGTCTCGCTCTTCGGGTGACTGTAACACCTCCATCTCTGGCTCAGGATCGTGACGAACAAGGTAGGGTTTAACGGCGCGATATTGGTGGTAAAACTGACTCATATCGACAATTAAATCACGAATAATGGGCATACCCGGCACCGGATTTACGGTCACCGGCTCCTTCAATTCAGCTAACGGGGTGATACAAGAGAGGCCGTTAACGCCATTAATATTAACCGCATCAGAGCCACAGACACCTTCACCACAAGAGTAGCGAACCGCAAGACTCTCATCCTGCTCTTTAATCAGCTTAAACGCATCAAGCAGCATCATATCGGCAGTGACCGCGATCTCATACTCCTGCATATAGGGCTTTTTGTCTGTTTCCGGGTTAAATCGTTGAATCAGAAAGCGCATTATTACCTCATCATATTCTCAGAAGATCAATAGACCCGTGGCTTAGGTGGAAAAGAGTCGACGGTGAGCGGCTTCATACGCACAGGTTTATACTCCAGCCGCAGGTCAGTGGTAAAACAGAGACTATGCTTTAACCAGTGCACATCATCACGTTCAGGATAATCAGTGCGCGAGTGTGCTCCACGGCTCTCCTTGCGATTGGCCGCCGAAACCACCGTCGCCAACGCAACTTCAACAAGATTCTCTAGTTCAAGGGCCTCAATACGTGCCGTATTAAAGATTTGGCTATGATCCTGTAAACGTACATTTTGCAGCCGTTGGCGAATATCTTTAACGCGCTCAATACCTTGATCAAGAATCTCCTGATTCCTGAAGACTCCGCAATACTCCTCCATGGTCTTTTGCAGTTCCGCTTTCAGTGTTTGCACCGACTCACCTTCACCCTCTAGATTCCAACGCGCAAGGCGCGCCAGTGCCCGATCAACACTCGCCATATCCAACGGGCGGTGCTGGCGGTTCTCTTTAAGGTATTTAATGATGTGATTGCCTGCAGCCCGCCCGAAAACCACGATATCCAACAGCGAATTACCACCCAAACGGTTTGCCCCATGCACCGAAACACAGGCGCACTCACCCGCCGCATAAAGCCCTGTCACCTGCTCTTCCGAAGTATTGGCCATCGGCACCACCACTTGGCCATGTCGATTGGTCGGAATGCCACCCATGGTGTAGTGAGCGGTCGGATAGATAGGAATCGCCTCATAGGCGGGGTCGATGTGGAGGAATGTTTTCACCGTTTGGCGAATGCCTGGAAGACGTTTTTGAACCACCTCTTCTCCCAAGTGATCCAGTTTCAATAAAACATGGTCACCCTTAGGGCCACAACCACGCCCCTCTTTAACTTCGGTGTAAATAGCACGACTCACCACATCCCGCGAAGCCAGATCTTTGGCATGCGGCGCATACCGCTCCATAAAGCGCTCGCCCTCTTTATTCAGCAGATAGCCCCCCTCACCCCGCGCACCTTCGGTGATCAGCATTCCCTTTCCCGCAATGCCGGTAGGGTGGAACTGGAAAAACTCCATATCTTGCAGAGGAATGCCCGCCCGCAAGGCCATTCCAAGGCCATCGCCGGTATTAATGCGCGCATTAGTATTGGTACGAAAAATCTGCCCGGCTCCACCGGTGGCCAGTAGAGTTGTTTTAGCCTCGATAATCAGTGGCTCTCCCGTTTCGATCTCCAGAACAACGGCACCCAGCACCGCGCCCTTTTCATCACGAATCAGATCAATCGCAAAATATTCATCAAAAAAGTGGGTTTTAGCTTGGATATTTTGCTGATAAAGGGTGTGCAACATAGCATGCCCGGTTCGATCCGCCGCTGCACAGGTGCGTGCCGCCTGGGCGCCGCCAAAGTTCTGGCTCTGCCCGCCGAAAGGGCGTTGATAAATTTTTCCATTATCCAGCCGCGAAAAGGGAACACCGGCATGCTCCAGCTCGACCACTAAATGAGATGCCGCTCGACACATATACTCAATCGCATCCTGATCACCCAGGTAATCACTCCCCTTGATGGTGTCATACATATGCCAATGCCAGTTATCCGGCACTACATTGGCCAGTGCAGCGTTAATACCACCTTGTGCAGCTACCGTGTGTGAGCGCGTTGGAAACACCTTGGAGACCACCGCCACGTTAGCGTCTGCCTTTGCCAGTTGCAATGCCGCACGCAGACCACCGCCACCTGAACCAATCACCAGCGTATCGAACTTTCTTCTTGCCACACTCATAATAAAACCACTGTAAAGAGAGCCTTAAAGACCCACAGGATCAGGCTGATCAAAAAAATACCCAAGCCAACTAAAACAAGCAGGCGAACAGGCACGCTGTGGAGATAATCGAGAATGACATCTCGCAGGCCAATCCAGACATGGAGAAAGAGGCCGACAAAGAACATCGCTGTCGCCATCCACATGACTGGATGAGCAAACCACGCACGCCACGCTTGATAATCGGAAGGGGGGCAACCGAAAATTGCCAGCATAAAAAACAGCAAAAACCCCAACATGTAAACCGCACTTACACGCTGAAAAAGCCACGGTCTAAAACCACCTAAGCCCCATCTCATAACCAGATCACCACGATTGCCAGTAATAGAATTAATGTCGTTAGCCCATGGGTTATCCATGCACTCCTGTGGGCGGCTATTTTCAGCACCCCGATATCAAGGTCGATCAATAAAAATCGTACACCCGCCACAAGATGGTGGGCCAACGCCCAGGCCCCTACTGTGAGCAGCAGTTTCAACAGTGGCGATTGCAGCAGCTGCTGCGCCTCGGCAAAGCCCTGAGCATTTCGTAACGATAGATCAAACAGGTAGATCAGCAGCGGAATAGAGAGCGCTAGAAAGAGGCCGGAGAGGCGATGGAAAATTGAGACAACACCTGTGACGGGCAAGCTGATCTTAGTTAAGTTCAGAAAAACTGGCCGCTGATTTTTTTTATTCATAATTTAATGACTTGTTATTAGAATTGCCTTGCCACACCCGTCCAGACAAGTAAATATAGTAGTATCACACCACTGAATTTTGTCCACATTAAATTATCTCAACAGGCACAACATATATGAAAGATAACTGGAAAGAGTACCTTGAGCGCGATGCTGGTGCGGTTTTTAACGATATTGCCGTTGAACATTTTGGCAACCCCGAACGTGAATCCCGAGTATCCACTGCTGGCAATACAATAATGGATCTCAGTCAATTCGGACTGATTGCCATTCATGGCGAAGATGCCACCACTTTCATGCAAAATCTGTTTTGTAATGACATTCGAGAGGTCGATAGCAACACCAGTCAACTCAGTGCCATCTGTAGTGCTAAAGGGCGTGTTATTGCCAACTTTCGCATCTTCATGCGCGGTGACAGCTACTACCTTCAACTTCCCATGGACCAGATTGAAGGGGTATCGAAACGGTTACAGATGTACAAGATGATGTCTAACGTCGACATCCTTGATGCCAGTAATAGCTTTGTACGCATCGGTTGTTGTGGCCCCACCATTGAGCAGGAGCTTGGCATGGTCTCATCACAACTGCCCACACAAGCCAATGATGTCGTCCAGCAGCAGGAAGTAACCATCATTCGCCTGCCTGGCACACCCACCCGCTTTGAGTTAATCGGCGAATTCGAAGCAATTAAAATGGCCTGGCAGCGCCTCAATGTTCAGGCGGCACCGGTGGGCAGCTACCAGTGGCAGCTGCATGACATTCTCAATGGTCTCCCCAATATTGGACAAGCCGTCAGCGAAGCTTTTGTGCCACAGATGATAAACATGCACAAAATAGGTGCTCTCAGTTTCACCAAAGGTTGCTACCCCGGCCAAGAAATTGTTGCTCGCTCGCAATACCTGGGGAAGTTAAAACGCCAGATGTACCTGGCCCACATTGACAGCGATACAGCACCCCAGCCGGGTGATGAAATTTTTAATAGCCAGAGTGGCGAAGTTGCAGGAAAAGTCGTTGAGTGCCAACTCTCAGCAGACCAGGGGTACGAGCTGCTGGCAGTATTACGCATCACTGATGCCAAAATGGACGGGCTGGTACTCGGCTCACCCGATGGCGTATCGATCAAAATAGGTAAACTTCCTTACCAAGAGTCCGATGAATCTGCCTAGCAACAGAAACAATCACCTTCGCCACCCATCATGGACAAAAAAGGAAATACCGTGAGCACCACCGTTGAATTTATTGACAGCCTGCTAAAAGACTTAGAAACCAACTCACTGGTACTCCCTGTCCTTCCTGATGTTGCGCTGAAAGTACATAAGCTGCTTAACAACCCACAAGCCAGCGTTACCGACATCGCCAAGGCACTGGGCATGGATGCCGCCATTTCGGCGCGCATCATTCAAGTAGCCAACAGCCCGATATTTCGTGGTCAGGATCCTATCGAAGACCTGAACACCGCTATCATCCGTATGGGCCAATCCCTAGTGAGAAGTTTAGTCACCGTAATGTTGGTTGAGCAGTCTCACCGCCCCAAATCACCCTTGCTACGCCAACGCACCTCACGCCTTTGGAAACACAACACACAAGTGGCTGCACTCAGCTATGTACTGGCTCGCAACCACACTTTCCTAAAGCCTGATGAGGCAATGTTAGCAGGACTTATTCATGATATTGGGGTACTCCCAATTTTGGAGCACGCACTGCAATTCCCCGAAATAATCAACGACCCCGATGCACTGGATGAAGCGCTCAAAGAGACGCATACGATTATCGGCAAACGTATTCTTGAAATCTGGAAATTCCCGGAAGCCTTCATTTTAACTGCAGCAGAACATGAAAACCTTGGCCGAGAGTCGGCCAACACGCCTGAACTGATTGATGTGGTTACGGTGGCTAACCTGCACAGCACCGTCACCGTCTGTGGCCCACGTAGCAAAGTAAACTGGGGAGAGATATCCGCGTTCAAAACTTTGAAATTAACACCCGAAGAGAGCGTTAATACCCTTAAACAAGCTGCCAGCGAAATTAGAGATATTCTGCACTTCTTCCGCGCCTGATACTGGCAACCCCCAGACTCAGCAAATCATCTGGGTTAACAACTCATTTTAAATCATCTCTCAGCTTGAGCGCTCAACAGGCCCCATATCAATACCCAGGCGACTGGCAACCTCAAGATAGGCTTCAACAACGCCGCCCAAGCCTTGACGAAAGCGATCTTTATCCAACTTTTCGCGGCTCTCTTTGTCCCACAAACGACAACCATCAGGGGAGAACTCATCCCCCAACGTAATCTCCCCTTTAAACAGGCCAAACTCCAGCTTGTAATCCACCAGCAACATACCGGCATCATCAAAAAGCGTGCTCAACACTTTATTTACCGTGAGGGTCAGCTCTCTCATTTTTGTCAACTGCGCTTGTGTTGCCCAACCAAACGTTATCGCCAGCGACTCGTTCAACATGGGATCGTGCAACGCATCATTTTTGAGAAATAGCTCAAAGGTAGGCGGCTGCAAATCCAACCCCTCCTCTACACCCAGACGACGACAGAGGCTACCCGCCGAAATATTACGCACCACACACTCAACCGGGATCATCTCTAAACGCTTCACCACCGATTCGGTATCTGAAAGCAGTGATTCCACTTGTGTCGGAACTCCTGCGGCTTCCAACTTCTGCATAATAAAGTGGTTAAACTTATTGTTAACCTCACCTTTTCGCTCAAGCTGTTCAATTTTTTCACCATCAAAGGCAGACGTATCGTTACGGAACGACATAATCAGATAATCAGGGTGATCAGTATTATAAACTGACTTAGCTTTTCCGGCGTAGAGTTCGGTGGTTTTTTGCATGGTATTCCTCAAAGAAGCGCTGAATAAGTCTGGTTAGATTTAGGCTGAGCGGGAGTTGTGCTGACTTGTTTCAGAGAGCGCAGTAACCGTCGCTCTATGGGTGCAATTTTCGAGATAGATGAAGTCAAGCGACCTCTCGCCAAGCCAGGCCTTGCTGTTGCTCCGCAACAGATATCCACTCTGGCTGGCAGTTCAAAACGTCGCTCAAAGCGTTGCGAGCCAACTGTGGTGTATTGTGCTTTTCACTCAGGTGCGCAGCAACAATGTGCTGGAGCCTCGAGTTATCCAACTGTGCTAACAAGTTTGCCGCTTGTTGATTACTCAAATGGCCATGATCACCACTCACCCGACGCTTTAAATAGGCTGGATACTCACCATTCAACAGCATCGCCAGATCATGATTACACTCCAGCACCAGCGCATCACAGCCACTCAGCTGCTCAATAACATGAGGGGTTTCACAACCAAAGTCAGTGGCTAAACCCAGCTTTTCCGCACCATTTGAGAAGGTAAACTGACACGGCTCGTGCGCATCATGGGGAACCGGGAATGGGTTTATCTCCAGATCGCCGATGGATAATACTTGGTGGGTATTCATCAAACAGAAGGTAGGCAGCTCACCCGTACGTTCGGCTCGAAGCGTACCGGCACTCAACCACACATGCAGGTTGTGCTTGCGTGCCAAGCGCCCCACACCGTTGATATGATCACCATGCTCGTGTGTTACCAGAATGCCGGCTAGCTGGCTGGCTGTTTTCCCCAGTATAGCCAAGCGACGCTCACACTCTTTTGCCGAAAATCCACAGTCAACCAGCAGGCAAGTGTTACCCTGCTCGACTAAAAAACCATTTCCACCACTGCCGCTACCCAGATAAGCAAATCGCATTAATAGCCACTATTCACTGAGTGCCTGCTCCAACTCAGCGATAACTTTTTTCGCACGCTCACTTGAGGTCACTTTGCCTTGCAGATTCTGAATTTGAACCTCAGTGCTGTTTTCACCTCGAATGAAAAACTCGATACGGTAACGCCCCACAGCATGTTTATCAGACGGTGTCAGCACACTGCCCATCCATGAACTCTGGCGTGCTTTCGCGGCTTCACTTTTATCGTCAAAACGAGCGATCAGGAAGCGTTGGTTGATTAATCGCTCCTCTACAGCATGGCCACCTTTTTCAATCGCCCGAATAGTGCGCCGCCACGCCTCATCAAAACCATGATTGACAACCAGACTCAAACCGCCTTTTTTACCCCGGTCATGAAGGGCCACCTCAGTTTCTGCCGTTGGCACTTCTGAAAATTCAACCTCACTATCGCCCAGATAGAGCGCCAAGCGCTTCAGCATCTCAATTTCAAGCTCTACATCTGTTTCACGGGGCTGCCACTCACCTCCCGACAAGCGCTCACTGCGAAGGCTCAAATAAATTTCACTACTGCCCGCCGTTTTTCCAAATTCAAAGCGTAGCCGATACTTGTCACGCAAAGAGTGGCCATCCTCCTGATACTCAAACCAATCACTCTCCAATATACCCAACTCATCGTCCTCACGGGCGATGCCAAAGCCTTTTTTCTTTAAAAAGGAGCGTGTTGGGCCCCATAACTGCTCTGGGTTGGTGTTGGCGTGAAGCCAGATGAAATCACCTTCACGCACCACAGAAAGATCTTGCTGAGCGACCATATTCAGCGTCGACGGATCTTGCTTGCAATCACCACTATAGCTGGAATAGGTTGTGGTGCTGTCAGCCACCGTAGGCAGGGTCATATCCAACCGCTCTATCGGGCGGTCTAAACCAGGAGGAATCTCCAACTTGGCCTCAGGGCGTGCCTTGTAATACTCATGGCTTGCTGAGTAATTTGAGCAACCGCTTAGCGTTACAGAGATCAGCAGCGCCAAGCCAAGCAAGAAATAACGATGACTCATATACATACTCCGGCTTGGCACATCGCACCTGCCACGCTGTTATGGTGCTGTTCAGAAAGCGTCGTCAGTGGCAGGCGAATAGCCGACTCAATCAAACCAATACGTGCTACAGCCCACTTTACGGGAATCGGGTTCGCCTCTAGAAACAGATTTTCATGCAGCCCCACCAGCGAACCATCCAGCTCTTCCGCCGCAGGCAGATCACCCGCCAGGGCCGCCGCACACATATCATGCATCAACCCAGGCGCAACATTTGCCGTTACCGATATCGCGCCCTTACCGCCCAGCAAAATAAACTCACGACTGGTAAGATCATCGCCACTGTAGAGATCCAGCTTTTCACCACACAACGCTAAAATATCTTTAGCGCGCTGCAAATCACCCGTCGCTTCTTTAATACCGACAATATTTGGAATTTCAGCAAGCCGGGCAACCGTCTCTGGCAACAGATCCACCGCCGTTCTCCCCGGTACATTATAAAGAATTTGTGGAATAGCGACCGCCTCAGCTATCGACTTATAGTGCTGGTAGAGCCCCTCTTGCGTGGGTTTAATATAATAAGGTGTCACCAGCAGACAAGCATCGGCACCCGCCTCCATAGCCGCCTGAGTCAAGGCAGTCGCTTCGCGGGTACAGTTTGAGCCACTACCGGCAATCACCGGAATGCGCCCCTTCACCAGCTCCACCGTGTGACGAACGACACGGGTGTGCTCCTCTTCACTGAGTGTTGCCGACTCGCCCGTTGTGCCAACCGAAACAATGGCATCGGTTTTGTTCTCTATGTGGAACTCAACCAATCGAGCCAACCCCTCAAAATCGATGCTGCCATCCGCATGCATCGGGGTTACCAGTGCCACCATACTACCGTGAAACATGTCGATCTCCGCAAAAAGAGTCAAAGGGGGCGATTTTACGGGGGGGCGCGAAATAACTCAAGCTGTGCTTGAAACCTAAATCCCGAAATAGAAACGAACCAACCGCACAAGCTGTTGATTTTACAACAAAACAAAAGACAACCGCCAAACCACTAGGAACAACTAATATTTTTTACTGTAAGAGCTTTGCACCCACAACTAGAAGCGGGTCACTCCGCAAGCGTGAGGAATAGACTCAAACCTAAATCCTGCAAGTAGATAACAGCAATGAAAGAAAATGGTAAACTCATCAATCAGTTAATTGCATTTAACCACAACCGATGAGTCACCATTTTCATGAGTAAGCATACCAGAAAACCCCCCAGCAAGGCACGCACAAAGCCAGCAAAAATTCATTTTCAGAAAACAGGGAAAAACATGACCAGTAAAGCTGGATTGATTCCTGTCATCAAATTTCTGGATAAACTTGGATTTAATTCACTCT
>JAKIVC010000026.1 GCA_021647245.1 Gammaproteobacteria bacterium | reverse complement strand
GCCCCTCGCGGGTTGGCCCTTGCCATTCGCTAGTAGTTATCGTCTACTAACAACACGGTGTTCGACGGTGATCTTCCTACAGAGGACTTTCACCTCATGAGTTCATGCCCATGCTGGGCGTACACAATATGTAACCATATGCCGCTACCGTTGTTATGGTTCTTAATTAGGTTACCGATGCGCTGGTTACTCATTTTACAAATTATTTTATTGGGACTGTTTTTGCAGGGGTGTAATTTTTTCCCTGAGACTTCCGTGCTGGCAAAAATAAAAGCAGAGGGTGAGATTGTGGTCATCATGCGCCCCGGTGCAACCACCTATTACCAGGGGCCTGATGATCAACCTACCGGACTTGAGTATGAACTTGCCAAGCGTTTTGCTGACCAGCTCGGTGTACAACTAAAAATCATTACCCCGCCTTTTTTCCCGGATATTATCCCCATGATTACCCGGGGTGATGCTCACTTTGCGGCGGCAGGTCTCTCGATTACCGAAGCGCGTCAAAAAGTGGTCCGCTTTGGCCCAGGTTATCAGCAGATAACCCAGCAGTTAATATATCGCTACGGTAATCCAAGACCGAAAAGTGTTGCCGATATTATTGAAGGCGATATCGAAGTGGTAAGTGGCAGCAGTCATGTTGAGCAGCTCGTCACACTACAACAGCAATACCCTGCCCTGCGTTGGCGCGAAAACAGCGAAATGGAGTCGGAGGAGTTACTCACGTTTGTCTGGGAACACATGATTGACTACACCATTGCAGACTCTAATGAGGTTGCTCTTAGCCAGCGTTTTTATCCAGAGCTTCGCGTCGCATTTGACCTAGGTGAACCCGAGTCACTTGCATGGGCCTTCCCTTTGAGTGATGACAGTAGTTTATATGATCAAGCGGTCGTTTTTTTTGCATCACTTGCCGATTCGGGTGAGTTGGCTCAACTGCTGGAGCGTTATTACGGTCACACAGAGTCATTTGATTACGTGGGTACGCGAAAATTCAAAACACACTACTACCAGCGGTTGCAAGTCTATCGCGAGCTATTTGAAGAAGCGGCCATCGAGAATGATATTGATTGGCGACTACTTGCAGCCATCTCTTACCAAGAGTCCCACTGGAACCCAAAGGCGGTCTCACCAACCGGGGTAAGGGGTATGATGATGCTGACACTCACCACCGCGAGAGAGCTTGGAATACGCAACCGTATTGACCCCAAGCAGAGTATTAACGGGGGTGCACGCTATTTGAAGTCACTGATGAGAAGAATCCCTAAAAGAATAGAGGAGCCGGATCGAACCTGGATGGCTATTGCGGCCTATAATGTTGGATTTGGCCACCTTGAGGATGCACGTATCATCACTGCCCAACGAGGGCTAGATCCTGACAAGTGGATGCATGTGAAGGAGAGCTTGCCGCTGTTACGACAGAAAAAGTGGTATAAAAATACCCGTTATGGCTATGCGCGGGGACACGAGCCGGTCATGTATGTTCGTAATATTCGTAACTATTATGATTTGGTACAGCGGATTTCGGGTGATAAAGAGAGTGGGCAACTCCCTGAAGGGAAGCTTGAGGAGTCGACTATTACCCTGCCCAGGGCGATTTGAAACTTAACTGTCAACAGTCACCTTAATTTTTGGAAGCATCTGGGATAGTGGTACTCAATCTCCAACTGATGGGCTGCGCAGTGCCAATAGATACTCACGGGTAACATCATTGATCTCACCAATGGCCCACAAACGATCAAGCTTCAGTTTCAACCGCTTAGCGTGTGACATGGACTGGCTATAGACGGGAGCTAAAATTCTTCTCTCATCATCATCTGTGTAGTGTGGCAGCCCGCTGATTGATAACTGCAGTATGCGGTAGTTTTTGTTACGTACCATTTGCCGAATGAATTCAACCCGCTCTTCCCTGTTATCGATCTCATAATCAGGAACCGTTATTAACTCACCACTCATTGCAGAGCGGTAGCTTAATATCATCACCTCTGCCTGCCCATCATCGCTTGATTTAAGTAATCGCATTAATCGTCCCAATACCTCTGGGTTATTGATAAACTCAAGTTCAAGCTGTTTTTTGCTGTTCTTCAGGTAATCCAGCAGGTTATTTCCCTGTAGGGTCATTGCCACATGGGCAACGCTCATTTCCCCCTCTTTTCTTGCCAAAAAGAGTGGTACAGATTGCAGATCTGCCACCATCAGGTTTTCATAGAGTGCGCTCAATATTTCATCACTAATATCTCCCGCATCAATATTTAAAATCTCTTTATTACGCAAGATGAGGCTGTTGAAAAAATCATCAATCAAAAAGTCTTCACGACTATGGGAGACTCTTACCAGCGCTAGTTCATTCGTGTCATCAAATACTTTGACAACTTTATAGATCACTTTTTTCAGGTTTACAGAAGCGGATGTTAACAAGGATGTGAAGCAGACACTTAACTCCTGCCCTTTATAAAAATCACCCGACTCATCTTTAAGGCGGACGCGTAAACCCCGAATCGATAAATCCAGCGAGGTGGCATGAAAAGTTTCATCAAAGTGCATCAATACCAGCTCCAGCTCAATGATATAACGCTCCTCATTCCGCTGTTGGTGATAACCAAACAGTATCTGTTTCGGTTGTTTTATTGGGCGAGGGAATGAACTGAGAAGGTCATCAGGAAATTGGCTGTTAATTGCTTTGAGAAGTCTCTGTGGAGTGAGGTTGTGTGCCCCACGCTGTTTTGTCGCAAGTATCAGACTATCGGTAAGGTCAAGCAGTGTGCCAACAACTTTTACCGATGAAATGGTCTGCTCAATGGCATCCACCTGTTCGGGGAAATATTGCAGCATCGGCTGGAGTATCTCTTGCATCTGCTCATTAGGAACCTCCTGGGCCGGGTTGAGGGTTAACCGAAAAGTACGCTGCTCCGCATCAGCCAGGTGCGCCCATAACAGGGTAAATAGCTTTATTGATGGCAGTTGATCACTACTAATGACATGTAGGGATTTGGATTTTTGGCCTTTAAAACGGTAAAGGGTGACGATGCAGCTGGTCGCCGCACCGCGTTCAAGACAGCGGGCAATCAGTGGTGGCAGCCAGCGCGCATCATTAAGTGCTGAATAATCGTATTGGGTCTTATCTATTTTAAAAAAATTGTGCAGTCGCTCATTACCCGCAGAGCGCCCTACTCCCAGCAACTGGGACTCACCTCGACCATAGTTGTAAAAAAGAGACATGGGAACCGCGCTGTCGGCGTAGTAACGCTCAAAAACCTCAGTGCTGCGATTGGAAACAATACCTTTCGTATCTGCCCGCAGGCGGCTTCTTCTATCCTCAATGGCTTTTCTGAGATAAGCTAGGTTTGCCTCGTCATCTTCATCAATTTTGCGCTGCAAAGCCAGTGCCAGGCGGTCACCCTTTTCGGTGGTTCGCCTCACTTCGTAAGGGATTTTATGCAGTTTTTTCAGGTCATCGTCAGTAATGTATTCATCGCGTTCATCATAAAATGATAAATGTACGACATCGCCATTTTTAACGGTGTAATTAAGTGGAATGAGTACCAAAAGTCCGTTGTCGGATATATCCCGAGTAGTGCCGTAGTAATTATTTTCATCCGTAAAAACCACCAGGTGTGTCACTAGCTCATAGCGCTCCTGCTCTCGCTTGCGGTAAAAGCCAAAGTCAATAATATCGATGTTGGACTCTAGCGCCCCTTTTTGATCTAGCGCTCGCTGTGCCTGTTCACGTTTTTGGCGAATATAGCGCAGGGTGTGCTCGCCGTTAATAATCTCCTCATAAGCGCCCTGGGTAAAAACGCCGCCATTGTCACTCAAGCGCCGCTCAAATATGCTTTGAGAGGCGGCATCCATGTGAAATATACGATCACCATACTGGTATGGCTTGCAGATTCCCGCCACTTTTCCTCGCATATCGACAAATGAAGGGCATGGTCGGGAGAGGCGCGCCTCCTCCATCTTCTCTACAAAAGCGGAAGCGTCACCAAGAGAGTTGGTTGAAGGGGCTTGCTCGAATTTATATTCGTCTATATCTGCCATTTTTCCGTCTAACGCAATAAGGGTGTACACCCAATAACGTCCATCATCTACAGAATATTAGGCCTAATCGCGGAAGTTGTTAAATTGCAGCGGTACATCCACACTCTCACCACGCAGGAAAGCCATCACGGTTTGCAGGTCATCTCGCTTTTTACCGGTAACACGCACTTGGTCACCTTGAATCTGAGCCTGCACTTTAAGCTTTTTATCTTTGATCATTTTAACGATTTTTTTGGCGGTGAGTGAGTCAATGCCCTGCTTTAAACTCAAACGTTGGCGTACCTGCTTACCAACGCCCTCAACTTTATCTGTATCCAAGTAGCCAATATCAACATTGCGCTTGGTCATCTTGTTGTACAAAATATCAAGTAGCTGCTTGAGCTGGAAGTCGACATCGGCAAACAACGTAATCGCCTCTCCTTTCAACTCTATGCGCGCATCAACCCCGCGAAAATCAAAACGGGTGCTGACTTCGCGGTTTGCTTGGTCAACTGCATTGGTGATTTCATGCATATCCACCTCTGAAACAATATCGAATGATGGCACGGCTCATACTCCTCAATTTTTTCTGTAAATATTAATTATAAAGCTGATCTCAGTGTTCAGTGTGCTGAGTGCGGCAATCTCTTGATGGCGTGACTTACTCAGCTGCCAGAAATACGGGGTCATCGCTAAAAGATTCGCAATATCCTGATTATTTTCTATTTTAATCGCATCACACAAAACAGATCGATCCAGCCACTCAAAGCCTGCCGGCACACTCTCCGCCTCATCATGCTCTTTTGGCGTATCGTAAATAAGTTTTTTAAGGCCAAACAGGTGTGATTTTCCAGGTGTTACTGAAAAATATAACCCATTAGGCTTTAACACACGAAAAATCTCATCGTTCTCGGCAGGGGCATAAATTTTAGTGACTACATCCACCGCCTGATCATTAATCGGCAAGCGGTAGCTACTGGCCGCAGAGAATGAAATGTTGGGGTAACGCTTAGCCGCTGCAATAATGGCGGGCTTCGATATATCAACTCCCCACACCTGGCACTCGGGCAGGTTGTTTTGAATAAAATCACTGTAATACCCTTCGCCACAGCCGATATCGAGCAGTGAAAAGAGCTTTGATGAAAAATGGACACTCAGTAGTGCAGATAGCTTTTCAGGGAGAATATCGTAATAGTGGTTATTCAAAAAATGACGACGGCTTTGAATCATCATCTTATTGTCACCGGTCTGCTTGCTCTTCTTTTGGTGCGCCAGTAGCAGGTTCACATACCCCTCACGGGCCATATCAAAGTGATGATTATTCGCACACCGCCAGCTGCGCTGCAATAACTCAAGCGTTTCACTACAGACGGGACACTTATATATGGACTTCAAACCAGACTCCATCAACTAATTATTTTTAGCCAATAAAAAAGGCCTAGCACTCGTTAAGTGCTAGGCCTTTTATATGGATGGGGTGGACGATGGGGCTCGAACCCACGACAACTGGAATCACAATCCAGGACTCTACCAACTGAGCTACGCCCACCATAATGATGATAACTACCGGAATATGGTGCGCCCGGCAGGACTCGAACCTGCTACCCTCGGCTTAGAAGGCCGATGCTCTATCCAGATGAGCTACGGGCGCATGACTTGTTCGAAAAAATTGGTCGGGGCGGAGAGATTCGAACTCCCGACATCCTGCTCCCAAAGCAGGCGCGCTACCAGACTGCGCTACGCCCCGATTGTGTTGGCGTGCATTATACATTTCGGTGTATGTGATGCAAGCTTTATTTACGACGCTTTCCCGCTAGCCGTAAGGCCTAACGAGGAGCCGAATAGTACAGAAAATTGCTTTTATTGGCAACCGTTATTATATAAAAAAATATGATTTTTATATTCAAAAAAAGAGTGAGCAATATCAACTCTCTAGCGCGTTAAACAGCTACTCAAAAAGGCCCTAATCCAGTATTTATCTCTCATTTTGACACTTAGCCTCCCCCACGCCCGCCCTGTAGGAGCATCCCCGCTTCATTTGCAATAACCTGTCAGTATGTGCACTATGCAGCGCATATATTTTATCAACGTGTTACTTTCGATTCTTTACGCCCTGTACTGTTCAGAATCCCCCTGAAGAGAGGTATGATGCGACAATGAAACAACTGATTCTAGGGGGGGCGCGTTCGGGGAAAAGTGCTTTAGCTGAAAAGATCGCGGCAGAAACCGGCTTACCGGTTATCTATATCGCTACTGCCACTGCAAGTGATGCAGAGATGCAGCAACGAATTAATCGACATAAACAGCAGCGCCCTGCCCACTGGACAACCATCGAATCACCTTATAATCTGGTTGAAACCTTGCAACAGCAGGCAGCTTCCCAGCGCTGCATTTTGGTTGATTGCCTCACATTATGGCTAAGCAACCTCCTTTGTAGCACTGGGGAGACCGAGTTGGCGAGAAAATCACTACTTAATGTGGTTGCCGAGCTGCCGGGTGAAATTATTTTCGTTAGCAACGAGGTTGGCCTTGGCATCATTCCTATGGGCAGCATAAGCCGTCAATTTGTTGATGAGTCAGGGTGGCTACATCAATCCCTGGCACAACAGTGTGACCGGGTTGTCTTTACTGCGGCAGGTCTTCCGCTAATTATGAAAGGAGATCCACTGTGAACCCAAGCTGGCTAGAAATCCCCAGCACTGCCATCGATCAATCAGCAGAGCAAGCCGCCGCCAATCATCAGCAAAAACTCACAAAGCCACCCGGTGCATTGGGAGAGCTAGAGACGCTGGCTATCCGACTAGCAGGGATGCAAGGTGTAAAGCGCCCCACGCTTGAGCGCTCGCACATCACCGTATTTGCCGCTGATCATGGAGTTGCAGAAGAAGGTGTATCGGCCTTCCCCCAAGCAGTCACCGCTGAAATGGTGCGTAACTTTTCCCGTGGTGGTGCGGCCATTTCAATTTTGGCACGGGAGAATCATGCCCACCTTGAGGTGGTTAATGTGGGCACTGTTAATAAGATAGAGCCTCTCAAGGACGTGCTAGATGCACGTATTGCGCCCGGTACTGCTAACTTCTCCAACCACCCGGCAATGAGTAAAGAGCAGCTGGAGCAGGCCTTACAAATTGGGCGCTCCGCTGTTATTCATGCCAGCGAGTGTGAGGCGCAACTCTTTATTGCCGGTGAAATGGGCATCGCCAATACCAGTGCAGCCACGGCACTGGGCTGCTCATTACTTACACTCTCTGCGGAAAGCCTTACCGGTCCCGGCACCGGGCTTGATGCCGATGGTATTAAACATAAAATAACGGTCATTAATAATGCATTAGCCTATCACCAAAAAAGCATCCACTCTGCACTGGATGCACTGCAATATTTTGCTGGTTTCGAAATGGCCGCTATTGTCGGTGCCTATATTAGCTGTGCACAGCATGGAATACCGGCTTTGGTTGATGGTTTCATCACCTCAGCGGCGGCACTGGCTGCTGTGCGTATAAAACCAGAAATCGCACCTTGGTTAATCTACTCTCACCGATCCCATGAGCCTGGACACGCTGTATTGATGGAGGCTTTAAATGCACAACCATTGTTGGATCTTAAAATGCGGCTGGGTGAAGGGAGCGGCGCTGCAGTGGCGCTGCCACTGTTAAAGCTTGCCTGTAATCTGCACAGCCAAATGGCCACCTTCGAAGAGGCTGATATTTCAAATAAAATATAGTTAATTTATTAATAAGTTACACTGTCTTTTTAATGTTATTTATATTTAAAGCACCCCCATTGAGAATCACGTGATCAAGCCAAAACTTTCACCTCTCATTATCGCTTTCCAGCTACTCACACGCCTGCCAACACCCCAGTTGCAGGAGATTACCCCGCTTAATCTTGGTCGTTCACTGCTCTACTACCCACTTGTTGGCCTCGTTATCGGTTTAATGCTGGCAGCACTCAACTGGCTGCTTTTTTCTGCAACCATTGAAGTTACCGCCGCCCTGGTGTTGGTACTTTGGGTAATCATTACCGGTGGACTTCATCTTGATGGTTTAGGCGATAGCGCCGATGCCTGGGTGGGTGGTTATGGTGACCGAAAACGTACCCTTGAAATAATGAAAGACCCCTATTGCGGCCCTGCCGCCGTGGCTACTATTTTATTAGTATTGATTACTAAATATGCTGCAATACAACATGTTACGGAATACTCTCAATATTTAGCATTAATTATTATTCCTGTATTGAGTCGCAGCTTTATAGTGGTTCTCTTTCTAACCACCCCCTATGTTCGTCAAAATGGGCTGGGAGAGTCACTGGCAACCCACCTGCCCCGCACTCAAGCATGGTTTGTTGTCTGTGGTGTTATTCTTTTATGCATACTACTCCTCAAATCCGCCGGCTTAATCTTACTGCTATCAGCCTTACTGGGGTTTATAGTGCTCCGCTGGTGGATGTTGGCACGCCTGAAGGGCACCACAGGTGATACGGCGGGAGCGATGGTTGAGCTACTTGAAGTGGTATTACTGGTGAGTTTTAGCCTGTTTTGCATTGCTGACTAAGCTACGATTCACATTCATCAATAAAGCCTATGAATGCCATATAAGAATACAATTTCCCCTACTGACAAGCTCGCGGTATGGTGAAACATATCTTTAAAAAAGAGGTCACACCATGAAATTTACACACTATTTTTTAGCACTGCTCGTCAGTATGCCGCTTCTTGTGCAGGCAGGAAGTGATCGATTGATCATGGGTGTCCCACTGGAAGTGATACAGGCAAAGCAGCTTATCCACATTCAGTTTATTGACAACAGTGGATCCCCTCTTGGCAGCAAGCTTTTAAAGCAGGGTAAGGTGATGGTCAATGGTTGTGATAGCGAACCACTTGTTTTGGGGGTGGACTATAAATATGGCTACTTCCCTAGCCCCAAAAAAGTAGGCATCTATCTTGATTCAAATGTGTGGCGCGACCGCGAAGTCTGCATATCCCTCCCCGGCTACGCACCCTTCAAAGAGCTGTTTGGTGATGATAGCATTGCTCATTCGCTAGAACGTACAGTAACAAGGCTAGAGTAGAGAGCAAAAAAGCCCCAGAAAAGGGGCTTTTTTGGGAGGTGCCTGAACAACCCAGCGGGTCGAATCAGCACCTCCCCGTGTTACGCTTGTAAGGATTACAGCGTAGCTACGTTACTTGCCTGCGGACCTTTAGGGCCATCTTGAACGTCGTAACTTACTTTTGCGCCTTCAGGCAATGTCTTAAACCCTTCAGTCTGGATTGCACTGAAGTGTACAAACACATCATCACCGCCATCATCTTGAGAGATAAAACCAAAGCCTTTAGTTTCGTTAAACCACTTTACTGTTCCTGTTGCCATTGCCTGTTACCTTTAAATTAAAAAATAAATTTTGCCGATACAAAACCACCATAGAGTTCACCATCCAGAACAACGTAAGATGTGACCAAAATGATATGTAACTTAAGCATAATCCAAGCACTCGATAATGCCAAGAAACTTAGACATAATTATTGATTTATACTCTTCTCTATGTAGACAATGAGCAACGTGGTACTTTTATTTGCAATCATTTTAACGCAACTGACAACTCGTAGATTCAACTTGCTAGTGTACTTTGGCCATCAGTACCTGAAAATAAGCCCGATCAATAAAATTAACAATGAGCTGTTCAGGGTCTCTTTAACTGCCGATAAGAACACCGACACCCCATTGAGTGTGCAACTGCACAAGATAAAAATGAAAGACCTTTGCACAAATAAAATAGATTCTTGCAAAAGTCTCAATAAATAATTTTAGGAGGATATTGTGAACGATATTTCACGCCTGACAATTGATAATAGCAATTTATTGAGTGATGTAATTGGTGAAAATGGTATCTCGAATCAAGAGATCGAGGCACTCGCCCCCAGGCTTGATAACCTGCGTAGCAAAATAGACGACTGGTATAACCAGTCCACTCCTCATTTTTTAAACCTCCCTCGTACCGCCCAACTGGAAGAGATCAAGCTCCGTGGTCAGGAGTTTGCGCGTAATTTTAAGCATACGGTGATATTTGGCATTGGCGGGTCATCACTGGGCGGGGAGATGTTGATCCGAACACTTGGCCACCACAACCCTCGAAACAAAGTAAAGTTTTACGATAACGTAGACCCCTCAACACTGCGTGAGTTAAATGACGTCGACTGGCGCGAAACACTGCTATTGATCATCTCAAAGTCGGGCAATACAGCAGAAACATTAAGCCAGTTCCTAGCTGTTCTCCCCCGCATGGAGCGCTGGCTGGGTGAAGAAAACGTCCGCGACCATACGTTAGTTATTACCGAAAACAAAGAGGGTGCTCTGTATGAATTAGCACAGCGTCTATCCATTTCCGTTGTAGAACACCCGCCGGTGGGTGGGCGTTTTTCAGTCTTGTCCGTAGTAGGTCTGCTGCCTGCGTATATATCGGGCGTAGATATTGATGGCCTATTAGAGGGCGCACGCGCCATGGCTAAACGCTGCACTGAAAAGAACATGCTTGAAAATCCGGCTTTTTATAATGGTGCAACCCACTACCTTCACGCGCAAAAAGGGCGTTCAATCACCTTGATGATGCCTTACTCAGATAATATGCGCCTGATTGTTAACTGGTTCCGTCAACTTTGGGCTGAATCACTGGGTAAGGTTGACTCAAATGGCAAGTGTGTCGGCTTCACGCCAATGGAAGCACACGGTGTCACCGACCAACATTCGGTATTACAACTGCTGCTTGATGGCCCGGACGATAAGCTGGTTACCTTTCTGACCGATCCATCACAACGCTATGAAGGCCAGCGAGTACCGATGCGCTTTCAAGACATTCCTGCCATTGCGCCACTGGCGGGGCATACCATCGGTGAGTTGTTCATGTCTGAGATGAAAGCAACACGTACCTCTCACGCCAATCGACAACGCCCAAACCGTACCATTGCACTGCTTGACCGTGATGCCTACGCATTAGGAGAGCTCATTATATTGCTGGAGATGGAGACGGTAGTGGTTGGTGAACTGCTCGGCATTGATCCTTTCGACCAACCCGCAGTTGAGGAGAGCAAAGTACTTACCCGCCAATACCTGGCAGAGTTACAGGCGATGGACCTGACGGTATAGCGCTTCGATATCAGCCTCTGAGCGACATTGATGAGTTCAGAGGCTCCTTAATGCAACTTTACCACTGACTCCTCTCATGCTGACACCTGACATTATCGCCAAAGAGTTCCCCATTGAAGATAGCCTCGACTATCTCAACCATGCTGCCATTGCCCCTTGGCCTCGGCGCAGTGCGGAGGCTATCACCCGCTTTACTGAGCAAAACCTTACACGGGGTGCAACCGACTACCTTGAGTGGCTTAAAGTTGAAAACCGGCTGCGTGGCCAACTCAAAACATTGATCCATGCTGAGGGTCTTGATGAAATTGCACTGCTTAAAAACACCTCCGAAGCACTCTCTGTTATTGCTTATGGCCTGGAGTGGCAACAGGGTGACAATATTGTCAGCAGCGATCAAGAGTTTCCATCCAATCGAATTGTTTGGCAGTCATTGAAAAATCAAGGTGTTGAGTTACGCAAAGCCAACCTTGAGCCGAGTGATTCACCTGAGCAGGCACTGATTGACCAATGCGATAGAAAGACCCAACTTTTAACCGTCAGCTCGGTGCAGTATGCTTCGGGTATAAAACTTAACCTGAAAATGATCGGTGATTATTGTCATGCCAACGGAGTTCTTTTCTGTGTTGATGCGATACAGAGCTTAGGTGCTCACCCATTTGATGTGCAAGCGATTAATGCCGATTTCGTGATGGCTGATGGGCACAAGTGGATGTTTGGACCCGAAGGGCTGGCACTCTTCTACTGCCGTAGAGAGCACATTAACACCCTGAAACTCAACCAGTACGGCTGGCATATGGTCGAAGCTGTTGGTGAATATAATCAAGAGCGCTGGCAACCTGCCAAGTCAGCGCGACGCTTCGAGTGTGGCAGCCCAAACATGTTGGCAATACACGCACTGGATGCCAGCCTCTCGCTGTTACTTGAGGTAGGCATGGAAAATGTGGAGAAGTTGATTGCTGAGCGGGTAAATCAGATGCTTGACCTCATCAAACAGCGCCCGCAGCTTACTTTAATCTCACCATCAGACCCTCAGCATCGCTCAGGCATTATAACCTTTCGCCATCAAAAAATTGATTCTGAGCACCTCTACCAATCCTTGATGAATAGGGGTGTAATCTGTGCTGCACGGGGTGGCGGAATCCGCTTTTCACCACACTTTTACACCTCGCAAAAGAGCATAGACCGCGCCTTCTTGCGCCTTGATAACTGTATTCAGCAGACTCACTTTTAACAGAACCCGTGACTGGCGACTACTTCATGTACCCATCTTCTGGAAACCCCGATGGGTATTGATTACAGATATCCACAAACTCGTTAATATCTCGCAGGAACAGGTCAACCAGTTGTGGGTCAAAGTGCTGGCCTCGCTCTTCTGCTATTAAGTTAACTATACTCTCCAGATCCCACGCTTTTTTGTAAACACGGGGAGAGTACAACGCATCAAACACATCAGCTAAAGCGATAATACGACCAAAAATATGAATTCCATCCCCTTTGAGACCTTGGGGGTAACCTGTTCCATTCCATTTTTCGTGGTGCTGTAGTGCAATGATGCTAGCGGCATGCAGAATGTCGCGCTCGGAGTGACTGAGCATGGTGTAACCAATACGAGAGTGGCTCTTCATAATTTCATATTCAGCATCATTCAGTTTGCCAGGTTTCAAGAGAATGCTGTCTGGAATACCAATTTTACCAATATCGTGTAACGGTGCGGCTAAGGTTACTAACTCAATTTCTCGCGGTGTCAGCCCCATTTTTTCTGCAATCAACTGGCTATAGAGTGTGACCCGCTTGGTGTGATTGCTGGTCTCTTTTGAGCGCTGCTCTTCAATCACACCCATAGTGTAGACCGTGTCACGCAGGGTGCTCTCAATTTCGCTATTCAGTTGTTCCAGCTCGCTGTTCTTCTTCTTGAGCATATCCTGGTGTGCAATAATATCGTTATTAAAGAGGTTGATTTCGTTAGCAACATCCACAAATTCGCGGGTTTCGAACTCCTCCGCATGAACCGGTTGGTGATTATGAAATGCGGTGTCGGCATTTTTAATTAAATCTTCCAGCGGGCGCTGTACATGCTTATGTACGGTTCGAATAGTGTTGATCAAAATCAGGCTTAGGAAGATAATAATGGTTGCGAAAATCCCAACCAATACCATCAAACCCCAGCGCTGATACTCCGAGACATCCATCACAATATCCACAGCACCCAATACCGTGCCCTCCTCTACCTGGTGGCAACCCAGGCAGTTCAAGCGCCCTTCACTGCTTGCAATGTAGGGGATAATGGCGCGAATGGTTGGGGATAAGGTGAACTCATCAATAATGAAAAGTGGCTGTTTAGATGCAAACACTTGGGCGGTGGTTTCATCGACCGGCTTTTCATACACCAGTCCCGGGCCAAACTGAGCCATTACGGAGGCACCCCGAACAATTTCCAAGCTTTTAATGTTATCCAGCTGACGAATTTCATCCAGATAGTAGCCCCGTTTATCCATAATCCCCCCTTTCATATGGGCAGTTAAGCCTGCACGGACTAATTTTGCGTGCGCCAATGCTTGGTTTTCGATGGATTGTTTGGAGAGTTCACGAAAGTTCACTCCAGAGATAATCGCCGTCAGCAGAGCCAGTATCAATAAGAAAGTAATTAAACTTTTAGCAATAAGTGTTTGAATACTTGGTTTTATCATATGTAGTATAACTACCCTGCGGTGAGCGCAACTGGCCCGGTAAGAGCAACCATCCTGGTTAGCTGTAATTATTGTTATTATCGATCAGAGACCTTTGCCAAGTAGCGGCGCAAAAGTCTCCATCAGTGAAATTCATTTTCGACTGATCACGGCCTCTACACTTATTTTATAATGGAAGGAAACATAATGCAGCATGTTGATACAATTATTGATGCGGGGTGGATTATCCCAGTTGAGCCCACCAATACTGTACTTGAAAAGCATTCACTTGTTATCAACAATGGTCACATTATTGATCTTCTGCCCAGCCAAAATAGTGCAAGTAGATATACATCGAAACAACATGAACACCTCACTGACCACGCGCTTATACCCGGATTGATCAATACACATACCCACGGCGCGATGAGCCTACTGCGTGGCCTGGCAGATGACCTGCCTTTAATGAGCTGGCTGCAAGATCATATCTGGCCCGCTGAAGCTAAATTTGTTGATCAAGCATTTGTCTACACAGGCACCCAGCTCGCTATGGCTGAGATGTTGCGCTGTGGTACCACTTGCTTTAACGATATGTACTTCTTCCCCGACCAGGCTGCTCGCGCCGCTAACGCCGCAGGCATGCGTGCCACCATCGGCATGATATTAATCGATTTCCCAACGGCTTGGGCACAAAATAGCAGTGAGTGCCTTGAAAAGGGGCTGGCGCTGCATGATGAATATCGAAACCACCCACTGATCAACACCGCACTGGCACCGCACGCACCCTACACCGTCTCTGATGAATCACTGCAACGCGCACTGGTCTATGCAGAGGAGCTTAATATCCCCCTACATATGCACCTGCATGAAACAGCAGATGAGATCAGCGGGGAGATGGAAAAAACAGCCCAGCGCCCACTGGCCAGACTCCATAAACTGGGTTTGCTCTCACCGCGCCTGTTAGCGGTTCATATGACCCAGCTAAATGATGATGAGATCGCATTAATCGCTAAAACAGGGGTGAGTGTTGTCCACTGCCCCGAGTCTAACCTTAAGCTGGCGAGTGGTTTTTCACCGATTGGTAAATTATTGGATGCCGGTATCAATCTGGCACTCGGTACCGATGGTGCCGCCAGTAACAATGATCTGGATATGCTCAGTGAAATGCGTACGGCAGCACAGCTGGCAAAAAGTGTTTCGGGTGATGCCTCCACCCTGCCAGCGTATAAAGCACTGGAGATGGCCACGCTGGGCGGTGCTCGCGCACTCGGCATTGATGATAAAGTGGGCACACTCACTATTGGCAAAGCAGCTGACATCACGGCGATTGATCTTGGCCAGCTTGAGAGCCAGCCGGTCTACCACCCCATTTCACAAATTGTCTATACCGCAAGTCGCCACCAGGTTACCGATGTTTGGGTAGCCGGCAAGCAACTGCTAAAAGCACGTCAACTCACCACTCTTAACAGCCATGAGCTAATTAACCAGGCACAGCAGTGGCGAGACCGAATCAAGCCCTCTTGCTCACACGCATAACCACCTCTCAGCGGATCAAAAAGCAGCCAGTCAGAAGGTACAATATGGTAATCTACTGATCACGATTCAGCGTGTTTATATTTTTCCTCAATGTGAGGTAAAAGGTGAATACGCTGAGTAGTGACATCTAATGTACCGTTGAAATGAGCTTACCTAGCAGGAAGAAGCCACATGAGCGAAACCGTAGAAAATATCGACCCATCTGAAATCGCTAAATTTGAAGCCCTCGCCTCACGTTGGTGGGATGAGAACAGCGAATTCAAACCGCTACATGACATCAACCCACTGCGCCTCAACTATGTAGAGCAACACTGCGGCGGTCTCGCGGGTAAAAAGGTTCTTGATGTGGGCTGTGGTGGTGGCTTGCTCTCCGAAGGGATGGCCTGCCGTGGAGCCGAAGTGACAGGGATTGATATGGGGGAAGCTCCCCTCACAGTTGCCCGATTGCACCTTTATGAATCGGGCCAAAAAGTGGATTACCAGCTGAGCACTGCAGAGGCATTTTCAATTAATCATGCCGATCAGTACGATGTGGTTACCTGCCTGGAGATGCTCGAGCACGTACCCGACCCCTCTTCCGTTATTGCCGCTTGTGCCAAAATGCTCAAGCCGGGTGGAGATCTATTTCTCTCAACCATTAACCGTAATGCAAAGGCTTTCACCCTGGCCATTATCGGTGCTGAATATTTACTGAAAATGCTTCCTAAAGGGACTCATGAGTACCAAAAATTTATCAAACCCTCTGAGCTAAGCCAGTGGTGTCGTCAAGCGGGTCTCACACCGATAGATCTTACCGGCATGAGCTATAACCCTTTGAGCAAAGAGTACAAACTCAGTAGTGATGTTAATGTGAACTATTTAATGCACTGCAAACGTAATGAACTCTAAACCAACACCTTATAGCGTACTGTTTGATCTTGATGGCACGTTGCTCGATACCGCACCCGACCTCGCATTTGCGCTCAACAGCGTGCTGACACATCAGGGAAAAGCTGAACTCCCCTTTGAAACCATTCGCCCGGTCGTTTCACACGGTGGCAATGCGCTGATCGCGCTGGGCTTTAGTATCACACCTGCGGATCCAGGTTTTGCACCACTACGACAGCAGTTCCTCGATATTTATAAAAACAATCTCACTACTCACAGCACCCTGTTTCCGGGGATGGAGCAACTGCTCGCCCACCTGGAATCACAAAATATCCCCTGGGGCGTGGTTACCAACAAACCCGCCTGGCTCACCGATCCATTAATGGATGAGCTCGGCATGAGCCTGCGAGCAGCCTGTATTGTCAGTGGCGATACCGCTGAGCAGCCTAAACCTCACCCAGCACCCCTTCTATATGCCTGCAAAAAAACAGGCCATAATCCGGCAGACTGCATCTATATAGGAGACCACCAGCGGGATATAGAGGCGGGTAGACGCGCCGGAATGAAAACACTTACCGCTCTCTTTGGCTATATTGACGAAACAGAGACCCCAGAAACATGGGGCGCAGATGGGATGATTGAGGCACCACTGGATGTGCTCGATTATCTTGAGCGGTGGAAGGGTGTTAGCGCCGAGTTAGCTGGTTAGGAGGCTGTCGGAGTTAGGGTGAATATTTCTCCGATCCTTTTCGTTGAATATGCCCAATATTCGCCTCAAACGATCAAAAAAATAGACTCAAAATGGCTTCCCCTCGCTACAATCACCTAACTCCGACAGCCCCCAGTACATCAACCCTTCGGGCGTTTCTGTAGCACTCCGCCTCGGCGTTACAACGCTTGTCAAGGGAATAACCATTACCTGCGGCTATGCCTTGATGCGAAATGCCACAGAATCGCTGACTAGGCAATAGAAGAGGGTTGATGTACTAGAGCCGCCATGACTCGGCCCCTTAGCCGTTTCAGCCACCACTTTGTGGCAACATTTGAACCCACCACAAAAAATGAAACCAGCATCAAGCGGTAAATTTCAAATCGCCCAACCTTAACCCGTACACCTGGGTTCAGGTAATTATGATTTAAAGCGGTGAGCCGCAGTGTCTTTAATCCGATCAATACCGGCCACAAAGTCGCCAATCGCAGCAATATGCAGCGCCGTGGTGTATGGGTAATATATTGTCCAGCGGCCGTGTAATGGCTCAACGCCTGGGCTATCCATTGATGGTGTAGTGGTCGCATTGCAGCAGAGTGAGCGCAGTCGAGCAGCACTTCAACAGACAAGTTAAGGTCGGCCAGTTGATCTTCCGGCAGATAGCAGCGGCCCATGTGTAAATCTGCGGCAATATCTCGCAAAATATTGGTCAGTTGTAGCGCCTTACCAAACTGCACGCCAAGTGCCTGCTGTGCGGGTAAATCCCAATGCCTCAGTCGCTTATCATGTGCAAAGCAGATCGCGCTCCAGAACTCCCCCACACAGCCCGCAACCAGATAGAGGTAACGATCCAGTGATTGGGCATTTGGCAGTGCGACCACTCGACCCGGCTCGCTCAGGGGGAAGTGCTGTAAATCAAGCAACATCCCATCTGTTAAGGTCATGACAACCGCGATCACCTGCTCTTGATCATCACGGGGTAGCAAAAACAGGTGAGAAAAGACCTCATCCAGCCGCGCAAGCAGTCGTCGCTCACCGGCATGGCGCTGTTGCTTGATGAACCCCTCCATCTCAGCTAGAAACAGAGCCACAGAGTCATCACCCGCAAGCGCCTGGCGAAAGCGGTTTAATAGGGTTAATCGCTGTTCTGCCACAATAATTTCGGTATCGGCAACGGTATCGGCTGCCCGCGCAAGGAGATAGGCGATACCCATTGGTTGGCGTATGGGGAGTGGTAGAACCCTGAGGGTGAGGTAGAACGAGCGCGAAACATCGCGTAACAGTTCACCTAAAATGACGGTTGAGTTAGCAGACATATAAAGGTTGATCAGGCAAGCTTTCGGCAACAGGTTTGTAAAACAGTACCATAGTTTTTTCCGATAAAGTATCCAGCGACAACCCCCAGAGTGTTCGCAACAATATCCCAAAGATCGAACATACGGTAGCCCGTAAGAATCTGTAAACACTCAATGAGAATGCCCAGCATCACCAGCAACCCCACACAGTGGAGGTGGTAGCGTTGTGTGATAATTTGGCAAAAATAGAGTGCTAAAACAAAGTAGGTTACAAAATGTTCAATCTTATCCAGTCCGTAAAAGGAGGGCAGCGCCGACTGATTAATTGGCATCAGACAGACACCAACAACCACGATCACCGCAATAAAACCGATAAAAAATAAAAATTTTGCGCAGGGAAAGCTCTTTAACATTGCGAGGTAATTAACTGTAAATTAATGTAAAAACTAATGGGGCACTCAGCGTATTCATCTTTCACCTCAACTCTTGGTTATTTTTGTAGTATGCGTAAGTGCCTCAACTTGAGGTGAAATATAAACACGCTAAGTAGCTACAAAATAAATAATAATATGGCTACTATTTTATAGGGAACCGTATTGTAATTAACGTCGGCCTTGAACAGCAGCACCTACTTTTTTAATCACCTTCATCACCCGCCAGGCGTGCATAACGCCCCAAAAATAGAGTGCCAGAAGCGCAAGGTAGCCGTAAAACATAATATATTCTGCCACCCCCAGCAACGCGCCAAACAGGCCAATCGCAGCCAGTAGCGAGCTGATCAGCATCATGGTCACAATCACTCCACTTTTACTGAACCCTGCTACTTGCAGAATGTGATGAAAATGTTCGCGGTCTGGTGCAAAGGGTGAGCGACCTCGTAACACTCTTCGCGTCATAATGGCGATGGTATCTAATATAGGCAGGCCAATGACCCACAATGCCGTCGCCGGAGAGATGGCCGCATTGTCACCTTGGGTTAATGACACGCCGTACCATGCAATCACAAAACCTAAAAACATGCTCCCGCCATCGCCCATAAAGACTTTGGCTTGAGTTCTTCCTGGAATAGGAAAGTTAAACAGGAGAAATGCCAGTACACTACTAATGACCACCAATAACACCATCAGGTCGCTGTACAAGCCATTAGCGGCTGCGATGACCGCAAATGCGCTCAATATAACCAGTGCCATTGATCCCGCAAGACCATCAACGCCATCTGTCATGTTGGTCGCATTGACCACGCCAACCACTGCAAATACAGTGAATGGAATCGCCCATACGCCCAACTCAGTGACCTCACTATGGAGTGCACTGCCCAAACTGAGCAGCAGCGTATCTCCCCAGTAAACCATCAGTAGCGCAGCAATAACTTGGGAGAGAAAGCGTACACGAGCAGAGAGATCTTTTAGATCATCTATCACCCCGACAGCCACCATCATGATCATACCGGCTATCAGGGCGTAGTAGTGGTCGATTTGAATAGGCAGAGTGAAAAGGGCCAGTGCAATCCCTGTAAACATCGCCACACCACCCACCAGCGGGATTGATCCATCATGGTGTTTGCGTCCACCCGGTGCATCAACCAAACCGATACGTCGAGCAACAGGGATATAAAGCAGCACTGAAAAAAATGTTACTGCAAAAGCAGCGAGATAACCGAAAAAACCATTCATCTAAAAAAACAATCTCATTAATTAGGCTATATTACACAGCCAATGTCCATATAAAATGTCAGCTTTTGCCGTCATTATCAGCTCAAATAATAGCATTATTCTCATTTGTTAAAATTTTATTTATAGAAAAAATCGCCATGTCACTGCATCTGGCGAGCGGTATATTTATCATAATCCCACGCTATATTGTGTGAATCATACGACAGAAGCAGCAGCCGATTTTCAATCGAACAACCTCAACGCCCCGTTAAGTGGCGTAATAATTGATCACGCAGTGCCTTGGGCAGGCCATTAATGGTCAATGTGTCACGGTTCTCATCGTAGATGACGCGCTCATTGAGTTGATCTGATGAAAAGCTGATTGCCAGTGCTTTTTCACGGCCCGAAAACTTCACATAACGTTGCAATGCACGCCGATCAATCATAACCGGCTCATCTTCCGCTTTGGGGTTGTGGGTTGCCATCTGGCGGATAAATTGATCACAATCGATGCCGTTTAACACCTCAGAGAGTCCCGGGATTGTGACCGGTTCATCGCTCTTCTCTTTTGCTGTGCAATACTCCACCACCTGATGTCGCACCTCATTCGCCTGCTCATTCGGTAACTGTTTCACATAGTGCTCTATACCATCCAGAAGTTGAGTGGTGCTCTCCTGTTTATTGATACCGTGGTGGAAACCTGTCAACAGGTCAAACAGCTCAACCAGTGACGCATCGCCTTTCGGTGGGACGCTCGAAAGATAAGCATACTGACGGTCACCCTTCCATTCGGCTAAATCGACTTTAATGCCGAACAGGGTTGCGCCAGTATCGATTACATAACTGGGACACACCTCTAACTGCTCGCTAATTGCCAGCGATTCGCTTTGGTGAGCCACAAACAGGTAGAAAATATGGTGATGGTCAAAGGCTTTTTCAGTGAAAAACAGAAAGTGCGCATTGAGTGCCAGACTCTGCTGTTCCAGTTGTTTGGCAAACGCCTGCACGAAACGCTGACTCACTTCAGTTAAGCTGTGTTCACCGGCCAGATAGGCATCGAGTTCAGCGGGTAAGAGTGGTTCCTCTTGAGCTGAAAAGCTGCCATGCCTGCGCGTTAAGCGCACCATAAAGCTGCTTTTCAACTTATCCAGCAGGCTCTCTTTGTACGGCCCCTCCTCCTGCACTTGATCACGCAGTGCTAAAGTAGCGGGCTGCTCTCCATTACTGAACAGGTGGTGAGCGATTAATTGAGACGTTGCCATGTTAAAGTCCAGACTAAAAAGTTAATTGATACGGGAGCCTCAAGCACTATCCCAGCGCTTTGTTTACCATTTCATACACATCTTTCGACAGCTCAGGTGTCGCTGCTATCTTCTCCAACTCTGCTTTCATCAGTAGCTGGCGTGGCTCATCATATTTTCGCCAAGAGACCAAGGGCGTAACCAAGCGTGAGGCGATTTGTGGGTTCAGGGTGTTTAATTTGAGAATAAACTCACTCAACAGTGCATACCCTTTGCCATTCAGGTTGTGGAATTGCGCCGGATTACCTGAGCAGAAAGCGCCAATCAGTGAACGTACTTTATTGGGGTTGGTAATTTTAAAGGCGGGATGACTAATCAATCCACGGACACGGTCCAGTGCACCCTCAAGGCGGGAGGTCGCTTGCAGCACTAGCCACTTATCCACTACCAGCGACTCACCTGACCACTGATCATAAAATGACTCCAGTGCAGGTGCGGCCAGTTCAATATCTTTGTTAACCAAGGCACTGAGTGCTGCCAGTACATCTGTCATATTATTTGCGCTATAAAACTGCTGTTCACAATGCGCAACCACAGCGAGGCTACCGCGCTCCATTAAATAGCCTAAGCAGACATTTTTCAGTTTACGTTGCGCCATACTGGCGGGGTCATTTTTAAAATCTCCTTCATCTCTATTGGCCTGGTAGACCTCAAGAAAAGGGTGCTGCAATGCTTGGGCGATTTGCTCTCTTACAAAGCGCCGAGCCTGGTGCAGCGCCAGCGGATCAATGGGTGACATAAAGCCACTCAAATAGGCCTCTGAGGGCAAGGTTAATGCCATTGCCACCATCGCCTTATCCTGGCCTTTGCTCTCACAGAGACTCTTCTCCATTGCCTTAATGAAGCGGCAATCCACCGTCCACTCGCTGCGCTGTTGAATTTTTTGCGCCAGTCCAACAATCAACGTCACCGCAATCTGCTGACCTGCATCCCAACGGCTATAGTCGTCATTATCATTGGCCATGATGAAGTAGCGTTGCTCCTCACTCAGGTCTGAATTCAGCTTCACCGGGGCCGAGAAGCCCCGTAACAGTGACGGCACGGGTGGCTCTACAATATTTTCAAACTGAAAGTTCTGCTCTGCCTGTTTAAGCTGCAATACAAGGGTTTTGCAAGGAGCTGCCGCCTCACCTTGAAGCTGGAGCGGCATATCGTTCCCCCGCTGATCCAGCAGTCCAACGGCCAGCGGAATATGCATAGGCTGCTTGTCGGTCTGCCCCGGTGTATCGGGACAATGCTGTCGAATAGTGAGGGTAAATCGATTGGCTGTTTGGTCATAGCGGGATTTTATACTCAACTCTGGGGTGCCCGCCTGGGAGTACCAGCGCTTAAACTGGCTAAAGTCCACACCATTGGCATCTTCCATCGCCTTAATAAAATCATCCGTGGTGACCGCTTGACCATCATGGCGATCAAAGTAGAGGTCAGTTCCCTTACGGAATCCGCTGTTACCCAGTAGAAGCTGCTGCATCCGAATCACTTCACCGCCCTTTTCATAAATTGTCACGGTATAGAAGTTATTTATTTCAACATATGATTCTGGGCGCACCGGATGTGCCATCGGGCTGGCATCCTCACGAAATTGATGGGTACGCAGCATATTGACATCTTCAATCCGCTTAACCCCACGAGACTGCATATCTGCGCTAAACTCCTGATCCCTAAAAACAGTAAAACCCTCTTTAAGGCTCAGCTGAAACCAATCGCGACAAGTGACCCGATTGCCTGACCAGTTATGAAAATACTCATGCCCTATCACCCCTTCAATACCCTGATAATCAGCATCAGTGGCGGTCTCTGGTTTGGCCAACACATATTTGGAGTTAAAAACATTCAACCCCTTGTTCTCCATCGCCCCCATGTTGAAATCATCCACCGCCACAATCATATAGGTATCCAGATCATACTCGCGGCCATAATTTACCTCATCCCATTTCATCGCCTGCTTTAGAGATCGCATCGCATAATCGCACTGATCAATATTGTGCAGCTCAGTGTAGATATAAAGGTCAACTTCACGGCTATTCATCGTGGTGAACGTGTCGTGAATACTGGCCAGATCACCGGCCACCAGTGCAAAAAGATAGGCCGGTTTGGGGTGTGGGTCTTGCCACTGCACCCAGTGCCGGCCATCCGCAAGTGTCCCCTTATCAACTAAATTACCGTTGGATAACATCACCGGATATTTCTGCGGATCTGCAATAATACGGGTTGTGAAGATAGACATCGCATCGGGACGGTCATAATAGTAAGTAATCCGCCGAAACCCCTCCGCTTCGCACTGTGTACAAAAGTTGCCGCTGGACTTATAGAGTCCGGAAAGAGAGGTATTGCTCTGCGGGTGTAGTCGGGTCTCAATCGCCAACAGACACTCGGAAGGCAAGTCACTTATCGTGAGTTGGTTATCAGCCACCCGATATTGTGTAGCGGCAAGTCGCTCACCATCAATACGAATCGAGAGCAGTGTTAACGCCTCCCCATCTAGCACTAGCGGTGTCTCTGCAGCAACACCTTCACGGCGTGAAACTGTCAACAGGCTATTAACCCGTGTTTCACCCTCACCCAGCTCAAAAGTTAATTGCGTGTTTTTAATCACATAGGCGGTGGCGGAGTAGTCTTTCAGGTAAATAACATTATCAAGTGATTGCGACATAAATAGTGTGCTCTTTGAATAGAGATAGAGAGAGTGTTTCCTGTGGAATCAACAGATAAGTGAGGAGCTTAAGGGATCTACCTCAACAAAACAGAGAGGAGCCACAGCATAGCCTATCGATGACTAACCAACCTCAATTTAGCGTGGGGATTTACCGTCAAATCAGTCGTTATTATGCATCCCTAGCACCGCATTATCGGCCGCTTCAGTTTTCTTTTTGGCGACATCATTACGACGATCTTCCAGTGCTTGTAAATATTCCGGTGTGATATCCCCTGTTACATATTCACCATTAAAGCAGGAGATATCGAAGCGTTTGATGGTTGGATTTCCCTGGCGCACAGATTCGATAAGGTCTTCAATATCCTGATACACCAACCAATCGGCACCAATCTCTTTACAAATTCCATCATCATCACGACCGTGCCCTATCAACTCCTTAACACTGGGCATGTCGATACCATAAACATTAGCATGGCGAACCGGGGGCGCTGCGGAGGCAAAATAAACTTTACGGGCACCCGCCTCACGGGCCATCTGAATAATCTGTTTGGAAGTGGTGCCCCGCACGATGGAGTCGTCTACCAGCAGCACCACCTTATCTTTAAACTCCAGACCGATGGCATTGAGCTTTTGACGCACCGATTTAGCTCGCTGGCTCTGCCCCGGCATGATGAATGTTCGACCAATATAGCGGTTTTTAATAAAGCCTTCGCGGTACTTTATCCCCATCTTGTTTGCAAGCTGGAGCGCGGTGGTGCGGCTGGTATCCGGAATGGGAATGACCACGTCAATATCATGCTCGGGGAGCACCCGCATGATTTTGTTGGCCAGCAGGTCACCCATACGCAGGCGCGCTTTATAGACTGAAATGCCATCAATAATTGAATCAGGACGTGCAAAGTAGACATGCTCAAAAATACAGGGGGAATATTGGGGATTGCGTGCACACTGCTTGGTATACATCTGCCCCTCTAGGCTAATAAAAACAGCCTCTCCGGGTGCCAGGTCACGGATAACTTCAAAGTCTAAAGAGTCAATCGCGACACTTTCAGAGGCGATAATATATTCACTCCCCTCGCCTTTTTTACGTTGACCAAAAATGGCGGGGCGTATACCGGATGGATCCCGAAACCCGACGATACCGTAGTTCGGGATGATCGCTACCGCAGCATAGCCCCCTTGGCAACGGCGATGAACACCGGCAACGGCTTCAAAAACATCGTTATGGTCAATACTCAACTTACCTTGACGCTGTAGCTCGTGGGCGAACACATTCAGCAAAATCTCGGAGTCGGAGCTGGTATTGATATGGCGCAGGTCTTCTCGAAATATATCATCTTTTAATTGGTCTGCGTTGGTAAGGTTACCGTTGTGTGCCAACGCAATACCGTAAGGAGAGTTAACATAAAATGGCTGCGCCTCGGCACTGGAAAAGCTGCCAGCCGTTGGGTAACGCACATGCCCTATTCCCATATTACCCGTCAGGCGTAGCATATGGCGGGTATGAAAGACATCACGAACCAGACCGTTGGACTTTCGTAGGTTGAAGTGACCCTCATCGCAGGTCACCATCCCTGCAGCATCCTGCCCACGGTGCTGTAGTACCGTCAACCCATCATAGATCAATTGATTAACATTTCCTTGACCAACAATACCGATAATCCCGCACATAAACAGACCTCAATTACAGAGCTTGAAACATAAAAAACAGTTAGCGTGGATAGTTCATGAACTATCTGGGCTAGTTATAGTGGATATATTGTGCAATATCACTGGGCAGATAATCTTTGGATATAAACGCCAGTTGCTCAAAATAGGTTAGAAAAACAGACTGTTGCCACCAGGGATCTTCGGGCAGTGTTGTCATACTGGCCAGCACCACCAGCACAGTCACCACTAAAATACCGCGCAGCGTACCAAAAATCACCCCGATCATACGGTCAGTACCACTCAAGCCGGTGACTTTAACTAACTTAACAACAAAGAAGTTGAGTATCGCCACCGCAAACAGCGTCACAACAAATAACACCACAACCGCAATCATCAGGCGCAATGATGGGGTTTCGACAATACCTTCCAGCAGCTGTGAAGCAGGCTGTGACAGATAAAAACTGGCGGCAACCGCCGCAACCAGGCCCGCCAGTGAGAGTGACTCACGAACGAAGCCACGAACAAGGCTGATAGTGACAGAGATCCCCAGCACTACCAATATTGCAATATCAATCCAAATCATAAGGCCCAGTCTAAAAAATTAACCCTAGTTAATCGGTCACATATACCCTATATGTTCCCTCTTTGAATGCAAAAACACCTCAATTTGAGGAAAAATATAAACACGCTGAATAGTCACGCTAATCGAAGCATTCTACCACTCATCTGTAACGCATACATCAACGATGGCGGATTACTAAACCATCCAGTGCCAACTTCTCTTGAAGCCTCTCTTTAACCACGTGCGCTTGTTCTTTTTTTATCTCTGGCCCGACCCTTACCCGATAAACAGTCTCTGGCCCCTCAGCGCGCTCAACAAAGGCGCTGAAACCATGACCACGCAATTTATCTCGCAGTGCCAGCGCGTTAGATTGACTAGAAAAACTACCCACCTGCACAACCCAGCCGGAAACGGCCGCTGGTCTCTCAGCTTGATGAGCTATTTGTGGCTCAGGAAGGGGTGGAGTGACGGGTTGTGGCTCGGCTACCGGCTTGATATCCGATGGCATAATGATATCTTCAAGTGTTGCGGCTGTGGTCGGCTCTTCTGCTGCCACCTGCTCGCTATTATGAGCCTCCTGAATAACCCGGCGCTGCACCGTATCATCCGGGTTTGGCAGCGCTTTAATTTCCAGCGGTATAATTTCAGTCTTTATCAGGTAATCCGGTTTTTCAGGGATATTACTGCCGGTAATTTTTTTCTCGCCGCTTTCGCTAAGAATCATCGGCAGTACAATCACTGCAATCGAGAGCATAATAACAGCGCCAACGATACGCTGCTTGGTACGATTACTTTCCATTGCTGCTTGTTATCCTTTTGTTAGCCTTCATCTTGTTCAAAACCACGGCAAGGGTAAAAAATGAACCAAACACGACAATCTGGTCAGCGGGCCCTGCATCCTTTAACGCGTGTTGATAAGCTTGCTCGAGCGTTACAAACTGATGAATGCGTTGAACACCCTGCTCTTCCATTAGTGGGAGGAGCTGCGCAGTTGTTGCGGCACGAGGCAGCGCCAAATTACCAATATACCACTCATCAATTAATGGGTGAATAATCTGAATAACCTCATCAATCGCCTTGTCACCCATCATCGCAAACACTGCGTGGGTTTTACCTAGGCATTCAATGTTTTGTAGATTTATTTTGAGCTGTTCAACGGCATGGGGATTATGTGCCACATCAAGAATATGGCGTAGTGGTGTCAAAATAACCTGAAAGTGCCCCGCGACCTGAGCATCAAGCAGACCTACACGCAGCGCAGCTTGGGCAACTGGCAGTTGTTGATTAAGAGACTCCAGCACCATCAATACGCCAGCGGCATTTTTCAGCTGGAACTCACCCCGCATGGCAGGCATAGGTAAGCTCTCTCGCTTGCGATGGGGTGATTGCCAGCGCCAACCTGAGTCGGTCGTTTCATATTGGTAGCTCTGTCCAAGGGTGTAGAGCTGCGCGCCTATTTTATTGGCATGTGCTCGCAGCGAATTGGGCGGGTTGGCACTTGAAAATACCACGGGTCGGGCCGCTCGCATAATACCCGCTTTCTCAAAGCCGATGCTTTCAAGGTCTGAACCCAGCCACTCCTCATGGTCAATACCGATATTGGTAATCAAGGCGATATCCGCATCGATAATATTAACCGCATCAAGGCGACCACCCAGCCCCACTTCAAGAATGACCACATCCAGCACTGTACGACTGAAGATATCCAATGCCGCCAATGTGCCAAACTCAAAATAGCTCAGGGAGATTTCCCCCCGCGCCTGATCAACCCGTTCGAAAGCATCACAGAGTGTTTGATCATCAACTTCATGGCCATGGAGTTTTATGCGTTCGTTGTATTTCAGCAGGTGGGGTGAGGTGTAGTTGCCAACAAGATAACCCGCGGCCCGTAAAATGGCATCAAGCATGGCAACAGATGACCCTTTACCGTTGGTTCCACCCACGGTAATAACCCGATGTATTGGGTGGTCACCACAAAGCCGTTGATAGACTTGGCTAACGCGCTCAAGACCCAACTCAATCTCGTTGGGATGGAGTTGCTCTTGCCATGCCAGCCATTGTGGAAGTGTTTCAAATCGCATGGTAAAGAGGTTCTGCGCACACGTTAAGAAGGCTCTGAGTAGTTCGTCAGTAGCGAGAGGGCGTTGGCAAGGCGATCACGCAGCTGGTGGCGATGAATGATCATATCCAGCCCTCCGTGCTCCAACAAGAATTCACTGCGTTGAAAACCTTCCGGTAGTGTCTGGCGCACGGTCTGCTCAATAACGCGTGGCCCAGCAAAGCCGATAAGTGCTTTTGGTTCAGCAACATTTAGATCGCCCAGCATGGCAAAACTGGCCGATACACCGCCCATGGTCGGGTCGGTCATTACTGAAACAAAAGGGGTGCCTTGTTCACGCATTTTCGCCAATACCGCTGATGTTTTCGCCATTTGCATTAAGGAGAAGAGTGCCTCTTGCATTCGCGCTCCCCCTGATGCAGAAAAGCAGACAAAAGGAATATTTTTTTCCAGCGCAATGTTGGCAGCACGGGTAAATTTTTCACCGACCACCGAACCCATTGACCCCCCCATAAAGGAGAAGTCAAAAGCAGCGGATACAACGGGAAGCCCTTTCAGGGTGCCCTGCATGACAATCATCGCATCCTTTTCACCCGATGATTTTTGATACTGACTAATGCGATCCTTGTATTTTTTACTGTCTTTAAACTTCAAAACATCCACAGGAGACATATCAGCGGCGATCTCTTCACGCCCCGCTTCATCTAAAAAAACCTCAAGACGCTTACGACCGGTCAAGCGCATGTGATGGTCACACTTGGGGCAGACATTCAGGCTGCGCTCCAGCTCCGGGCGGTAGAGCACATCATCACACTCACCACATTTAACCCAAACCCCTTCCGGAATGCCTTTTTTACCACCTGATTCAGTACGAATTTTAGAAGGTATAAGATTCTTCAACCAACTCATGGTATTTATCCTGTTTAGTTAGAGCGACACTATAACGTATCAAGTGCACCGCGAATACTGGAGAGCATCGCCACGATATTGGCAGTGATCAATGCCGGATTACCGGCACCCTCTTCAATTTTCTTCACAATAGCACTGCCGACAATAATCGCATCCGCCTCTTTGCCAATGGCAACGGCTGTTTCAGCATCTCTAATACCAAATCCAACACCCAGCGGTAAATCAGTCATCTGCCGGATGCTCTTAAGCTTTTCAGCCGCCCCTGCGACATCCAGGTGCCCGGCACCTGTCACGCCCTTCAAAGAGACATAATAGACAAAGCCACTGGCATTTGAAACCAGCGAGGCAATACGTGTAGTGGTGGTGGTCGGGGCAATCAGGAAGATGGGATCAACACCCTGCGCCTTGAGTAACGATATGCACTCACCACCCTCTTCAGGTGGCATATCGACCGTTAGTACACCATCCACACCCGCCGTTGCCGCCGCCGAGGCAAACGCTGCATAACCCATCGCCTCGATCGGGTTGAGATAACCCATTAATATCACCGGGGTTGTCTTATCCTGCTTACGGAACGCTTTAACCATTTCAAACACATCACGCAGTGAAACGTTATGTTCTAGTGCCCGTTCAGCTGCCTTTTGAATCACCGGGCCATCCGCCATGGGGTCAGAGAAAGGCACGCCTAGCTCAATAATATTCGCCCCCGACTCAACCATTGCATGCATGAGTGGTACGGTGAGTTCAGGCGTGTAATCGCCTGCAGTGATATAGGGTATCAACGCCTTGCGGTTACTGTTTTTTAATCGCTCAAAGGTTGCAGCAATACGACTCATAGCTGAACTCCTTTAAAATTCGATGCCGTCGCGGGTTGCGACAGTGTGGATATCTTTATCGCCGCGCCCGGAGAGGTTGACGATAATGTTTTGATCTTTTGACATGGTTTTTGCCAGTTTCATGGCATAAGCCAGTGCATGACTGGACTCCAGTGCGGGCAAGATACCTTCAATTTGGGTCAAGGCATAAAATGCCGCCATCGCCTCATCATCACTGATCGCTACATAGTTGGCTCGCCCAACATCCTTCAACCAAGCGTGTTCAGGGCCAACTCCCGGATAATCCAGACCGGCAGAGATCGAATGCGTGTGGGATATCTGACCATTTTCATCTTCCATCAGGTAAGTGCGGTTACCGTGCAACACCCCCGGCACCCCCGCACAAAGTGGTGCGGCGTGACGACCGGTTTCCAAGCCATCACCTGCCGCCTCAACCCCATACATTTCGACACTATCATCTCGCATAAAGGGGTAAAACAGCCCCATTGCGTTGGAACCACCCCCAACACAAGCAACCAGCGCATCCGGTAGGCGACCGGTTTTTTCAATACACTGCTCACGCGCTTCACGGCCAATAATAGACTGAAAATCGCGCACCATGGCGGGGTAAGGGTGAGGCCCTGCCACGGTACCAATGATGTAGAAGGTATCGTCAATGTGGGTCACCCAATCACGCATCGCCTCATTTAAAGCATCTTTCAATGTTTTCGTGCCTGACTCAACGGGAATGACCGTTGCGCCCAGCAGCTTCATGCGGTAGACATTCTGTGCCTGGCGCGCTACATCAACAGCACCCATATAGACCACGCACTCAAGCCCCAGACGAGCGGCCACCGTCGCAGTCGCCACGCCATGTTGCCCGGCTCCTGTCTCGGCAATAATACGGGTTTTCCCCATACGCTTGGCCAGTAGTGCCTGGCCAACCGTATTATTTATCTTGTGGGCTCCGGTGTGATTGAGGTCTTCACGCTTAAGATAGATCTGCGCACCGCCCAGCTGCTGAGACCACCGTTCTGCGTGGTAGAGCGGCGAGGGACGACCGACATAGTCCTGAAAATCCTTATCCAGCTCTTTAGCGAATTCAGGGTCGTGTTGGTACTTTTCATACGCAATACGCAACTCATCCAGTGCCGCCATTAAGGTTTCAGCGACAAACAGGCCACCATACACACCAAAGTGGCCTTTGCTATCCGGTAGATCAGGCAACTCAGCCCAGCTCTTTACACAATCAGACACGTTTTACCTCGTTGATAAAGGCTGCAATTTTTGCAGCGTCTTTGATTCCTTTACTCACCTCAACCCCGCCACTCACATCGACGGCATAGGGAGAGGCTTGCTCAATAGCACCCGCAACATTAGCGGCATTCAGACCGCCTGCCAAAACAATTGGTTTTTGCATTTTATCGGGAATACGTCCCCAGTCAAAGGTGGTTCCGGTACCGCCGGGTATGCCGGGTTGATAACTATCCAGCAACAGTGCTTTGGCGTTTTCATAGTGCAACACCCATGACTCAAGGGAGAGCCCCTCACGCATCCGAACGGCTTTCATGTAAGGCTTGTCAAACTGCTCGCAATATTCGGCAGACTCTTCACCATGAAACTGCAATAGATCGATTGATAGCCTTTGTATAACATCCTCTACAAAAGCTTTATCCGCATCAACAAATAACCCCACACTGCTGACAAAGGGTGGCAGTGCTGCGACGATATTTGCCGCTTGCTGAATACCGACTGCACGGGGGCTAGGGGCATAAAACACCAAGCCAATGGCATCGGCACCTAACGCTGCCGCTGTCAGGGCATCTTCAATGCGAGTAATGCCGCATATTTTAACGCGAGTTGTCATATTTTCCTACCGAGCTACCAAACCAGCGAGCTATTTTTCACTGTGGGTATTTCAAATTCATCCGGGTACTTTACACCCATAAAGTAGAGGCCGGAAGGGTGTGCGGTCACACCTCCCATACGGCGATCTTTATGTGCTAACACTTCATCTGCCCAGCGGGGTGGCTGCTCGCCGCAGCCGATAGTCATCAATACACCGGCGATGTTGCGCACCATATGATGTAAAAAAGCATTGGCTTCTACATCGATAAAAACCATCTCATTCTGCCGCGATACCTCGACCTTGTGTACCGTTCGTATAGGGCTTTTTGCCTGGCATGCCATCGCTCGATATGAGGAGAAGTCATGCTCACCCACCAGCTGCTGGGCCGCCTGCTGCATCAGCGCCACATCAAGCGGGCGATACTCCCAGGTCGTGCGCCAAGCCAAAAAACTAGGGCGCACATCCCGATTACAAATAACGTAACGATAATGCCGACTCAAGGCAGAGAAGCGCGCATGAAATCCATCACTTACCGGCTGCAGCCAGACAATAGAGATCGATTTGGGTAAATTAGCATTCCCACCCATCACCCAGGATCGAATAGTGCGTTCTGCATCACTGTCAAAATGGACAATCTGGCCGACACCATGCACTCCGGCATCGGTCCGCCCCGCACAAGCAATCTCTATTGGGTGGTTAGCAACGCTGGAGAGTGCCCTTTCTACATTTTCCTGCACACTAGGGGAGTGCTTTTGCCGCTGCCAACCGCAAAATTCACGCCCATCATACTCAATTCGAGCCGCATATCTCATAAAACAAGAAAAACTCCAGACAGTAGACATAACATTAGCCACTGCAACCAGTCCGGTGCCTTCAAGATAGGCACCTCAATCGGTCGACACGGCAGTGAGTGCGCATGTTGCGTGACCTGATCAAATAAATCAACCATTCGAACAACCGCAACATGCATTCGCTGGCGCAACCCTTTCGTAACAAGAGGAGGTGTCGCCATGATTGCGGGCAGGTCGCCCACCGCTTCCAAGGTAAGTGCCAACCGCACAGCAAAGCGTTCGTGTGGTAAACCCAACCGTGCAAAGGGGTGTAATAACCACAAGAGCGCGGCAATCATCAATGTTAGTGGCGTTGATTGTAACAACAAGCTCACCGCGAGAACCAACAACAGTAAAATGGCTACACGATGGAGGCCCATCATCACCCCCTCATAACTGGGAGACCAGGCTAAAAATGTCGGAAAGATGGGGGTGCCTGGTGTAAACCAGAGGTAAACAATGGCGATTGAGAGCAGCAACCAGCGTAACCGTGCTGCCATTTTTAACGCCAATATGATCTCAGCATCTCTGACAACAACAAAACCAATTACCGTCAATAACAGTGCAAACAGCCACTGCGACCATCCGCCCCAGACTGTCATCAGCGCGGCAAGTAACAAGAGAAGGATTTTAATTACCGGGTGCATCTGTTTATTTCCGCTCTGAGTCCTCTGCACACGTGGGGGCTGGATAAAAAAGAGATAAAGCTTGGCTGGTTGATGCAGCGGTAAATGAGGGAAATAGTGTGCTACTCACAAACTTACCAACGAAAACAGCTGAGGTGGAGCCTTTTTATCAGTGCATCTATTTGTGCAGAGATCTCACGCTACAAAAAACAGCACGGCCCGCTGAACATTAGTCCAGCGGGCCGTTGCAGCGAAAAGGTGATCAAAGCTGTTTAAGCAGTGCTTGTGCCTCTTCTTTTTGCTCATCGGTGCCTTCCTGCATAACCTCGTCAATAATGCTCTGCGCACCCTCATTGTCACCCATATCGACATAGGCGCGGGCTAAATCAAGCTTGGTACCCACCTCATCGAGATCTGCAAAAGGGTTGTCATCGTCAAAGTCACTACCACTATCGTCCATCAGATCAGCCATTGAACCCAAGTCAACCTTGTCCAGGTCATCTTTAGAAGATTCGGCAGCGACACTCTCATCCAATGAATCAGCTGCATCAAACAGGTCTGACTCTAAATCAGCCGCTGGCTCGGATGGTTGATGCTCACCATCACCCACATCCAGCACATCAAAATCATCAACATCAGTTTTCTTTTCTTCTGTTAGTGAGTCAGCCGCATCAAACAGGTCTGACTCTAAATCAGTCGCTGGCTCGGATGGTTTATGCTCACTATCATCCACATCCAGCACATCAAAATCATCAACATTAGTTTTCTTTTCTTCTGCTACGGTCTCTTCATTGGATTGCTTCGAAGCCTCATCCAATGGCTCATCTGCCTTGAACTCTTCAGACAACTCAACATCATTAACCGCATCTGACTCCGCTGTTTTCTCTGCAAAGCTATCGGAACCGAACTCCAGTGAGTTGGATGCAATATCTTCATTCAGTTGTTGATCTTTTGCTTCATCAAGCGAATTTTTAGCACTTAGAGCCTCCAGGCTACCCGATTCAAACTCTAGCGCATTATCATCGGTCGTCTCATCGCTCTTCTCGGTATCAGTAACTCGGCTATCTAACTTGGTAAAGGAGTCATCCAGCGACTTCTCTTCAAACTGCTCCAGTTTGTCATCCAATTCATTAAAGTTAAACTCATCCATCTCATCCCGCGGCATCTCGTCAGTCGATACTTCAATATCGGAGCTGTTGTCCTGTGAAGAGAGTACCTCTGATGATTCAATATCAGGGCTTTCCACCTCGTTCAATACCTGGTTTGACTCCGGAACGTGATGATCAGCGGTATCACCTTCGCCTGCAAAAAGGGCGCTATCCGGTTGCAGCTCACGTCCCATGGCACAAACCTTAACCCAGCCATCTCCCAGCAAGTTACCACCAAGCAAGCCATGATAGCTCTGTGCAGCCTCCAGGAACTTATCTTTCTCCCCACCTGCATGGTAAATTTCCAGCAGTTTAGTATGGTACTCTTCGCGCTCAGGGTCACTTTGCAAAGCGCCTTTAATAATCTCTTCAGCCTGGGTATAACGACCGTAAGCCAAGTAAACATCCGCTTCTGATATAGGGTCTATCTCACCAATATCACTCTGCAACCCCTCCATCGAGGTGGATGAGAAGTCAGTCAATAGTGAGCTTTCGGTACTGTCATTAGCGACATCTGTAGAAGTCGTAGCCGCCGCTGGAGTCGCTGTTGCTGCACTAGCAGCGGGCACTTCACCCATGGGTATATTGGTCGGCTGGCTGAGAATGCTCTCTTGATATTCATCCTGCTTACGGCGTTGATAGAGTAAAAATCCTAATGCCGCAATCAGACCGATGACCAACGCGATCAGAGCCAGTGCTAAGGGGCTATCAAACAGCCCTGTCGCTTCAGGTTCAGATTGTGTCACCACTTGTGGCTGCACTTTTGCACTCTGCTGGATAGCGGCCAGCTCGCTATCTTTCAGCTGAACCAGGCGCTGGAGTGAGTCAAGCTGTCCTTCCAGCTTAGCAAGGCGATCCGTCAGCTCAGTTGTCTCTTGATGGTTGGCCAGTAACTGCTCATTAGCTATAGCCAGCTGCTCATTAACACTGTCGAGTGCGTCTGATGTTACCCCGGCTTGCGCCTGGGCTTGGTCATCCACCCCAGCACTGGTCAATTTCAATTGTGCGGGTGCCGCTGGGCGGCTACCACTCGAGTCAGCAACCGAAGTCGAACCTGATTGAGCTGACTCCTCTATAGGTGTTGCACCAGCAGCAGTAGAAGTACCTGCTGTTCCACCGTTCTTCCACTCCCGATATTGGCGTGAAACTTCGCGTTCCGCTGCCGCTTTACTCAGTGAGGTCATTGTTGCCGGATCATTGATCCGCAGCACATACCCCATTTTCAAGTTATTGACGTTGCCACGGTAAAATGCGTCCGGATTATCACGCAGAATAGCCAACATCACCTGGTGAATGGTGACATCACGATCACCACGCATCGCCGTAGCAATACCCCATAGCGTATCATTCGCACGACTGGGGCCGTACTCAATTGAACCACTACTGCGGTCTGTGTGTAGCAGGGAGTGCGGGGCTGCGGCTTTTGTAAGCTGGTTTGTTGTGGGTGCAGCCTCATGGCGCGGTGTCGCAACGCGTGCGGGGGTAACTTGGAGCGGTACTGCCTCCATCATAGTGGGTGGGTCGACAAGAACAGTGAACTGGCGAAGGGCGTGGCCGTTTGGCCATTTTGCCTCTACCAGAAAATTAAGAAAGGGTTCGCGGATCGGTTTGGGTGATGAGACCTGAATATAGCTCTCACCATCTCCGCCCTGAACCACCTTGAATTGCAACTCCTCAAGAAACTCTGGGCGATCAATTCCATAGCGAATAAACATGGCATCAGATGCGAGGTTGACCTTGAGTCCTTCAAGGTCTTCCGCCGTCGCAGAGCGAATTATTATCTCAGCTTCAAGGTGTTGATCCAGAGCCGAATTCATTGAGATATTACCCAGACCCAATGCCAGCACACCGGTAGGTATCAACAATGCCAACGAAGCCGTTACGGAGGCCAGTTTGCGCTTCACCATTCTCTTGTTCCTGCTTTTAGATGTATCCATAGCCGGGGTTGTTACCACCCCAATGAGACCTTTGTACACGTCATACTTTTCACCCTGCCAGCACTAAAAAACACGCTCGAAACTCTTATTTACACCTGCAAGTTGCAATTTTTTATAATCGTTATTAAATGCTGTGGCAAAAACTATTTTTTATGCAAAAATCTCCCGATATTATGTTGTTACTGTACGAAATCAATTGAAAAATACTTAATTCAGTACGTCGACACTCACTACTATTACTTTATTCGCAAAGATGATTTTTTATTAGGTTTTCCGCTATTTGCACACAATTAAGTGCAATACCTTTGCGTACATTATCGCTAACAACCCAAAGATTCAAACCATTCTCAGAGCCTATATCTTCGCGAATGCGCCCAATATGCACTAAATCGGTGCCAACACCACTACTCACCGGTGTTGGGTAATCATTAGCTGCACACTCACCGATCACTTCAATTCCGTCACACTGCGAGAGTAACTCACGGGCAGCGGGTGCTGATATTTTGCTTTTTGTCTCGATGTGCAGCGACTCTGAATGACTAAAAAACACCGGAACCCAAACAGCCGTGGGACTAATTACGATCGACTTGTCATCAAGCACCTTTTGGCTTTCACCAATCAGCCTAAGCTCTTCAATAGTGTAACCATTGTCTAAAATAGTGCCAACCTGTGGAATAACATTGAAAGCAATCTGCTTGGCAAACTGATTATTTTCCAGCGCCTGCATATTTAATAGGCTGGTAGTTTGGGAGGCCAGTTCGTCAGTACCCGCCTGCCCCCTTTCTGAAACGGCCTGGTAGGTCGAAACATTAATTCGTTCAATGCCAACTGCATCATAAATCGGCTTTAAAGCGACCAACATTTGTATAGCGGCACTACCCGGGCTGGCAATAATATTACGTTGCTTATAATTGGCAATAGCCTGCGGATTTACCTCCGGCACCACGAGTGGCACATCACTATCCATTCTAAACTGGCTGCTGCTGTCAATTACCACACAGCCAACCTTACTCGCCTTTGGTACAAACTCGGCCGCAACCGTCTCGCTCCCCACAAACAGCGCAATTTGCACAACGGAAAAATCAAAATCAGCAATATCCCGAATACTTTTGTAGTGGCCTTTGAACTCAACGCGGCCACCGGCAAGATCATCACTATCCAGCAGATGGATCTCATCGACTGGAAAACCTCTCTCAGCGAGCAGTTCAACCACCACACCGCCTGCACCCGTTGTTGCACCCACCACTGCCACACTATAACTGTTTGCCTTCTTCAAGCATTACTCCAAACCAGAATTCATTTATAAGAGGATGCGTAACATGCGGCGCAACGGCTCTGCCGCGCCCCATAAAAGCTGGTCACCCACGGTAAAAGCCGACAAATAATCATCGCCCATATTTAATTTTCGCAACCGCCCAACAGGAACGTCCAACCGACCTGTAACCGCAGCGGGTGTCAGTTGCTCCATCGTCAGCGTCCGATCATTCGGCACCACGCTCACCCAGTCGTTGCCCTCGGCCAGCATTGACGAAATCTCATCCAGCGGTACATTTTTATTCAATTTAATGGTCATCGCCTGACTATGGCAACGCATCGCACCCACCCGCACACAGAGGCCATCAATAGGAATTTGACGATCAGAGCGACCCAGAATTTTATTGGTTTCAACCTGCGCCTTCCACTCTTCCCGAGTTTGGCCACTCGCCATTGGGCTATCCAGCCATGGGATTAATGAGCCACCCAACGGTACACCCCACTGATCTTTGGGATATTGATCGCTGCGCAGAAATTCTGAGAGTTTTTTATCAATCTCTAAAATACCTGCCGCTGGGTTATCAACCAACTCGGCCACTTCATGATGAACAGCACCCATCTGCTTTATCAGCTCACGCATGTTTTTAGCGCCGGCACCCGAAGCAGCTTGGTACGTCATCGGTGAAGTCCACTCAATCAACTCATTTTCAAACAGGCCACCCAGCGCCATCAGCATTAAACTGACCGTACAGTTGCCACCCACAAAGGTTTTTTTACCCTCAAGCAAAGCCTGTTTAATGACATCCAGATTCACCGGATCAAGAATAATCACCGCTTCATCATCCAGACGCAAGGTAGATGCGGCATCAATCCAGTAGCCCTTCCAGCCTGCTTTGCGCAGTGCGGGATAGACGGTTTCCGTATAGCCGCCCCCTTGGCAGGTGATGATGATATCCATCACTTTCAGCTCATCAATGCTGTTGGCATTTTTCAGTGCGGGTAACGCGTGGCCAATATCGGGGGCGGCGATACCCACCTGAGAGGTGGAGAATAGGACGGGTTCAATATGGTCAAAATCTCGCTCCTCCTGCATACGCTGCATTAAGACCGAGCCCACCATGCCACGCCAACCGACGATACCTACCCTTTTCATAATCTCTTCCTGTTTACGCTTTATAGATTAGCCACAATCGCATCACCCATCTCTGAGGTGGAGACTCGCTTCATGCCATCGGTGTAGATGTCGCTGGTACGATAACCCGCATCCAGTGCTTGATTAACCGCCGCTTCTACTTTATCCGCCAGCCCCTCTTTACCCAGAGAGTAACGCAGCATCATCGCCGCAGAGAGTATGGTTGCCAGCGGGTTGGCAATGTTTTGCCCCGCAATATCGGGCGCAGAGCCATGAATCGGCTCATACATACCCTTACCCTTTGCATCCAGCGACGCAGAAGGTAACATGCCAATAGAGCCTGTCAGCATCGCCGCACAATCTGACAAAATATCACCAAACATATTTGTGGTCACCATAACATCAAACTGCTTGGGTGCGCGCACTAGCTGCATGGCCGCATTATCGACATACATGTGGCTCACTTCCACTTGCGGATACTCTTTGGCAACACGGTTAACCACTTCACGCCATAGCTCCGTGCACTCCAGTACATTCGCTTTATCCACTGAGCAGAGACGCTTGTCTCGCTTCATGGCGATATCAAACGCAGAGCGTGCAATGCGCTCGATTTCTGATTCGGCATAGACTAAGGTGTTGTAACCTTGGCGCTCGCCATTATCCAACAGGCGAATACCACGGGGTTGACCAAAGTAGATACCGCCAGTCAATTCACGCACAATCATCAAGTCCAGACCTGAAACCACTTCTGGCTTCAAGGTTGAGGCATCGGCCAACTGAGGGTAGAGAATCGCTGGACGCAAGTTTGAAAACAGTTTCAGCTCAGCACGCAGACCCAGTAGCCCCTTTTCGGGACGAACCGAAATATCCAGTGACTCCCACTTATAACCACCCACGGCACCCAATAAAATCGCATCCGCTTTTCTGGCCAGATCCAATGTTTCCGGTGGTAGCGGATGGCCATGCTGGTCATACCCTGCTCCGCCGACAGTGGCCGTTTCCATCTCAATAGCCAGGCCATGTTTGGTTTTCAGTGCCTCAAGCACTTTAACCGCTTCAGCCGTAATCTCAGGGCCAATACCGTCACCCGGTAACACAGCGATTAACTTAGACATATTATTTCACCCTCTTAAACAAATAACCAAGGTGCTTCGACCTTGCGTTTTTCTTCATAATTCTTAATATCTACAATGTGTTGCAGCGTCATTCCAATATCATCCAAACCATTCAGCAAGCAATGCTTGCGAAAGGCGTCCACCTCAAAACCGAATGACTCACCCGTGGGGGTAGTGATTACCTGTGCGACAAGATCAATCGTCAATTGATAACCCTCTGTCGCTTCACACGCCTTAAAGAGCGCATCCACCACACTTTCGCCCTGCTCAATGGGTAAAATGCCATTCTTAAAACAGTTATTGAAAAAAATATCGGCAAAGCTTGGCGCAATAATACAGCGAATACCAAAATCTTCCAAAGCCCAGGGAGCGTGTTCACGACTGGAGCCACAGCCAAAGTTTTTCCGCGCCAAGAGTACTGATGCTCCCTGGTAGCGCGCCTTGTTCAATACGAAGTCACTGTTTACAGGGCGATTTTGGTTATCCATGCCTGGCTCACCATGATCCAGATAGCGCCATTCATCAAACAAGTTAGGGCCAAAGCCACTGCGCTCAATTGACTTTAAAAACTGTTTGGGAATAATGGCATCGGTATCCACATTCGCCCGGTCCAGTGGAATAGCGGTACCGGTTAATGTTGTAAATGCTTTCATCATTCAGCCCCTGTCGGTAATGAACCAAGATCAGCCACATCAATAAAGTGACCCGCAATGGCCGCTGCCGCTGCCATCTCCGGGCTAACTAGGTGAGTGCGCCCTCCCTGGCCCTGTCGACCTTCAAAATTGCGGTTGGAGGTAGAAGCACAACGCTCTCCCGCACCCAAGCGGTCTGCATTCATGGCCAGGCACATTGAACAGCCCGGTTCGCGCCACTCAAAGCCTGCTTTGATAAAAATCTGATCCAACCCTTCTGCTTCAGCCTGCTGTTTCACCAACCCAGAACCCGGCACTACCAGCGCTTGCTTAACACTCTTGGCCACTTTGCGACCCTTTGCTACTGTGGCCGCTGCTCGTAGATCTTCGATGCGCGAGTTGGTGCATGAACCAATAAAGGCGCGGTCAATCATCACCCGGCTAATCGGGCTGTTGGCCTGCAAGCCCATATACGTCAATGCCGCTTCCATACCCTCCCGTTTAACGACATCCAGCTCATCTGCCGGGTCAGGCACCAAAGCGTCAATCGCAATCACCATCTCCGGAGAGGTTCCCCAGGTGACCTGTGGTTTTATCGTGGTGGCATCCAAATGAACCACTTTATCAAACTCGGCACCCGCATCACTCTGCAGGTCAGACCACGCTGCGACCGCCATCTGCCAATGATCACCTTGTGGCGCATAGGGGCGACCTTTCACATAGTTAATTGTCGTTTCATCCACCGCAATGATACCGGCGCGGGCACCGGCCTCAATTGCCATGTTACAAACCGTCATACGCCCCTCCATGGAGAGCGCCATGATCGCCTCACCGGCAAACTCTATCGCATAACCGGTACCACCTGCGGTGCCTATTTCGCCAATAATCGTCAACACAATATCCTTGGCGGTTACCCCTTTGTTGACTACTCCATCAACAGAGATCAACAAGCTTTTTGATCGTTTTTGGACCAAACACTGGGTTGCCAGCACATGTTCAACTTCAGAGGTACCGATACCATGAGCCAAGGCACCAAAAGCGCCGTGAGTAGAGGTGTGGGAGTCACCACACACCACGGTCATTCCCGGCAACGTTGCGCCCTGTTCAGGCCCAATCACATGCACAATACCTTGACGGATATCATCCATTTTAAATTCAGTCACACCGAATTCTGTACAATTCTGGTCTAAGGTTTCAACTTGTAAGCGCGAAATAGGATCTTCAATGCCTGCTATGCCTTTACTACGATCCGTCGTCGGAACATTGTGATCTGGTGTCGCTAAATTTGCATCCACACGCCACAATTTACGGCCAGCCAAACGTAAGCCTTCAAATGCTTGCGGTGATGTCACCTCATGCACTAATTGACGATCAATATATAAGAGTGCGGTACCGTCACCATTGTCACGTACCACATGTTGATCCCAAATTTTCTCGTATAAGGTCTTGCCTGCCATTGTTCTTTCCTTAATTACTCAATTTCTTAAATAAGCGTGCCACTTATAGGTGCAATACAGTTCAGTAAAGGATGTAGGTACGAATTTATTCGTATGCCGAGGTAAAAATTAACATTAGAGGTTAATATTTACACCGGCATTCGAATAAATTCGAACCTACAAAAAACAAATAACACCTTAGCTGAACAGCATTACGCTTAAAGACAGCACCTTTTCAGATGCGGCAAATATAGACCTATTTAAACTATTACACAAATTCATTATTTTCATATAAACTATTCCTAAAAGTTATAGATAAAAGGCTTTAAAATGGATATACCCAATCTTCATGCATTTATTGCTGTGGCAGATACAGGCTCTTTTTCTGAAGCCTCCGAGCACCTTTATCTGACGCAACCAGCCATTAGCAAACGAATTTCAACATTAGAGACAGAGCTTGATGTTCAGCTATTTGATCGTATTGGGCGGAAAGTCACCTTAACTGAGGCGGGAACTGCTCTTTTACCTCGCGCCCGTAATATCCTGCATCAGGTCGATGACAGCAAACGCGCTATTCAAAATCTCTCAGGGAACATTGCCGGTAAACTCAGTATTAGCACCAGTCACCATATTGGCTTGCATCGTTTACCGCCGGTATTACGTGCTTTTACCAGTGCCTATCCCGAAGTAGAGCTGGATTTACATTTCATGGATTCGGAAGAAGCCTGTCACGCCATTGAACATGGCGATCTTGAACTGGGCATCGTCACCCTGCCGCTGCAACCGGCAAAAGTATTACAGACTTATGAAGTCTGGCCGGATCCTCTGGACATTGTGGTCAATCCTTCTCATCCATTAACCCAGGTGAAAAAAGTGACGCCAAAACAATTGGCACATTATTCCGCTATTTTGCCTACGCGTGGCACCTATACCCGGCAAATTTTTGAGCGCACCATGCGCAAACATAAGTTAGAGTTGAAAGTTGGTTTATCCACGAATTATTTAGAGACCATTAAAATGATGGTCAGTGTTGGACTCGGTTGGAGTGTCCTTCCTCGCAGTATGATCAACGAAGAACTGAAGACACTCAATATTGAAGGCATAAGACTTGAACGTAAATTAGGTATTGTTTGGCATTCAGGTCATACCTTATCTAATGCAGCAAAAGCCATGTCTAAAATACTTAAAAGTTAAATACATGATAACCCTTAACAATTAGGTGTTATTTAGACTACAATTATTACTAATTTCTATTAAGGTACAAAAAGCATGGCTTCAGATTGACCTAAACACATTCTGATTGTTGACAATGACGATTTGATGCGTGAGTTTGTTAAGGAAGTTTTGAAAATCAATAATTTCAAAATTACCGAGGCTTCAAATGGGAAAGCTGGCCTCAAAGAATTTCGTGAAAATACGCCAGTATTTGGTGCTTACCGACATCATCATGCCGGAGATGGAGGGAATTAGTTTTATTCGAGAATTACGTTCTCATAACAAAGAAATTCCTATTATCGCTATGACGGGAAATGTACATGGGCGTATGGAAGAGTTTCTGGAAATATCTACACAACTTGGCGCAGATGAAATATTACGTAAACCTATCAAGGCAAAAGAATTTATTGATGATATTGGCCGCTTGATTTAAAATTATTTCAAATCATTATTTAAACGATCCTTATCTACATTAGCATTAAGATATTCAACAATAATATCCAAATCTTTTTCTGCATTACCTAAGCAACTTGTTGCCCCGGGTGATGGTGTCATATTAAAAATCAAACCATTTCCTGGACTGAGTTTCGCTTCACCTAAATGCAAACTGTGGCTTTTCTTATCAATCATTACCGGACGAATACCACCTGTTTTTTTCGCAAAAGTTAAATCTTTAAGTTTCATATTAGGAACAATTTTACGCGCATCACTTAGAAATAAATGGCGACGAATTATGGGCAATTCAAAACACATATTTTTAAACAAGTAATTTCGAATTTCTGAAACACGGAGTAAACCCCAAAGTGTTTTTATTACATTGAAATCCAGTTTAAAAATATATAAAAATTCCGGTAATGTTTTCCAGTTATATCGTTCTAGTACTGGCAACGCTATCGCAGTTGGTTCAAAGCGTGTTTTACCCGTTACCAGAACGTCAGGATGTCCATGTATAGCAGC